>DJYV01000015.1 GCA_002448555.1 Flavobacteriales bacterium UBA6969 | reverse complement strand
TGCGGAGGAACCGGCTGAGAAAGCGGCTGCTGAAGCTGAACTCATCGCCGCTCGGGTTCCAGATACCACACCATCCCTGCCACTGGATGCTTACGCCGGCACGTACACCGATGTGATGTACGGCAACATCACGGTTCAACTCGACGGGGACCAATTGCACTTCGAATTTGAACCTACGCCCTTGTTCAAAGGCCATTTTGAGCACTGGCATTTCGATACGTTTCGACTTCACTGGGATACCCAAATGATGCTGCCAAGCGGCACGGCTCACTTTGGCCTGAACACCTCCGGAACAGTGGAGAGTTTGGACATCGATGTCCCCAATCCTGATTTCGATTTTACAGAGTTGAATTTCGTAAAATCAAAATGAATTAAGTTGCTTTTTACTCGATACTTAAAACCATCTGAATGAATTTCATTCTAACAAAGAAGTCGGCATTGATGTTGGCGGTTTTAGCTGCTTACACCGTACCGTGTTGGGGCCAACCTGATGCACCTGAGGGGTTAAACTCGGAGGCCTTGAGGACGTGGCTCAAAGCCGAATGGTACGACCCTTATTTTGACGATTTGGGGTACAACGGCGCCCGCACGCAAATGTTTGGTTACACCGATGAAGCAGACGGGATGGTGAACGGGATTTACACCGGGTTTCAGCAGCCGGCAGCGTTTGTTACGTACTTGGATCCCATCAACACCGAACACATCGTTCCCCAGAGTTTTTTCGGCAGCTTGTCTCCGATGAAATCCGACCTATTCAACATCCGCCCCACCCACGGCAGTGCAAACTCAGCCCGGGGCAATACCCCCTACGGATTGGTGGCGAATGAATCGGCTCAGTGGTATGGCGTGAATCCAAATGGCGAATACACGACACAAGGCAACATCCCTCCCAATCCCGAGGCCTGGTCGAAGCGGTCGGGGAACACTTGGGAACCCCCGGCAGGACAGAGAGGCGACATCGCTCGAAAGGTCTTCTATTTCTTTACGATGTACCCGACCCAAGCAGGTCAATTGAGCGACCTGGGCAATCCAGGCGTGCTTTATGCTTGGCACTTGGAAGATCCCGTTGATGCTTTCGAATCAACGCGAAACGCCCGCATTGCCGATGTACAGGGAAATCATAACCCCTACATCAGCCATCCGGAATGGGTCGAAACAGCTTGGTTTTGGAGTGGTGCGACGGTCCCAGGCTGCACCGATCCCACGGCATGCAATTACGAAGCTGCGGCGAATGAAAGCGACGGTTCCTGCACCTATCCCGAAGCCGGCCTCGATTGTTCGGGGGCCCCATTGGAAAGTTGCACGTTGTTCTTTTCAGAATACGCGGAAGGCAGCTCCAACAACAAATACCTCGAAATTTTCAATCCAGGCCTGACAGAGGTTAGCCTCGCAACGATGGCGTTGGCCCACACCGTCAACGCACCCGCCACGCCGGGGACCTACGAGACCTGGGTGGAATTTCCCGCAAATTCAACGGTAGCTGCAGGCAATGTGTTCCGAGTCGTGCACACCTCCGCTGCCCCGGAATTGCTGAATTCGGCCGACTTTATCTACGGCAACCTTTCCAACGGCGATGACGGCTTTGCTTTGGTTGAAGGCAGCCCCACAGACTTCGTCACCCTGGACATCATCGGCGACTGGAACGGCGATCCCGGCAGCGGGTGGGACGTTGCAGGCACCGCCAATGCGACCCAAAATCACACGCTTGTACGCAAGCCGAACGTCCTCAGCGGAAATGCAGGTGACTGGCCCCTTTCAGCAGGCACAAACCCCGACGACAGCGAGTGGATTGTGTTCGAAGTGGACGATTGGTCCGATTTCGGCCAACACACCATCGACGGTCAATGTGACACGAGCGGCGAAAACGGAGGAGGTTCCGACCCCCTGCCGGGCTGCACGTACCCCAGCGCATGCAACTATGACAATGCCGCAACTGAAGACGATGGTTCGTGTGATTTTGTAAGCTGCGAAACGTTTGGATGCTCTTATCCTTCCGCCCTGAATTTCAATAGTTTAGTGACGATTGACGATGGATCTTGCCTGTTTGCAACCACCGAAAATCCGTGCGCAACGGACATCAACAACGACGGAATCGTCACCGTCGCAGACTTGCTATTGCTCTTGACCGATTTTGGAGCCCCTTGCCCAAATTGACCGAAATTTATCAAGGATTGAACCCGATTTAAATCCGCTAATTCCAGTACGAACTGACCCTTTAAAATTCGACCATTTGGCTCTTTCATTCCGGGGATAAATATTTTCTTTCGACGAATGGTATAATATAAGCCTCCAAGCCTTATATTGGAGGTCCCAAATTGTCTGACATGAGCCAAAATTGCCTAACCCGGTCCTTCTGGGCGGTTGTTGCGTTGTGCGCAGCCCTGCATACGACCCACGCCCAGGACTATTCGATGTCCATTGAAATTACCGGCGAACACACAGGGATGGTTGGAGAAGTTGACCTCACAGATCACACCACCTACCAATTCTCTCTCAACCTTACTGACCCTGCGGACCAAGTACTCACGGTATTTGGAAATACCGAAAACCCCACGGAAATCGTGGCGCCAGCAGGCTACTTCAACAGTTTGTACGCATCCGGCCCCACTGCTGCCGGGATCTCGACGGAAGGTTTGGCTCTCTACCCGTCGTTGTCCTTCGACAGCTATGTGACCGTTGGATTGGAACATGAACCGGATTTGGGCGCTGGGGAATCGTTCATCATTGTCAACGAAGATTTGGATCAACAGTGGGTCTCGAACCTCTTCTTCCCTTCTGCCACGTCAGGCGAAAGCATTTACATGAATACGGAAACCGGCGGATCATGGTTTGCCCTGCCCGGGGCGACCAACGCCATCGCTGGTGACGACATGCAGGTGTTGATTGCACAGTTTACCAGTGAAGACTGCTTGCACGGTGTGCTGCATGCCCTCATCCTTCCCGCGGACGGCTCTCCCGCGTTTGTATTGGGGCAACAGTTCAACTGTACGGAGTGCGGCCCCATCGGCTGTGCGGATGAAACCGCTTGCAACTACAACCCGGATGCCCCGAACTATCCGGGCGGGAACGCCAATTGCACCTACGCAGATGATGGGTACGATTGCGACGGCAACTGTTTGTTGGACAGCGACTTGGATGGAATCTGCGACCCCTTCGAAGTAGCGGGTTGCACGGATGCTTCAGCATTGAACTTCGACCCCAATGCCACGGATGAAAACGGTTACTGCGCGTATGCTGAAGATTTAAACTGCGCGGATGAGGCAGCGTGCAACTACCAGCCATTCGCTGGACCAGCGTATTGCCTTCAAATTGAACCGTATGCCGAACACAGCGGAATGATCGGTTCTGACGACTTGACCGGATACACGACGTACCGCATTTATGCCCTGTGTGAAAACGTGGACGACTTCGTTTCCAGCGTTTCGGGCGATTCAGAATTCCCCACCCGTATTCAATCCACGACGTCGTTCTTCCAAAGCGGTTTTGGTGGCTTGACCGGATCAGACCAAAACGCCGCCTTGTTCGGATTCTTCCCGAGTGCTGCGTTTGACTCCTACATCACCATCGGCTTGACCGAATCGGCCGGTGCAGGAGAAGGCAACATCAACACCATCGACAACCCCAGCAACCCTTGGGGCGAACTTTTTGAAGACGGCGGCGACCTCGCCATCGATGATGAAATCGGTGGGAGCTGGTTCATTTTCAACGGCAACACCAACGGCATCGCTGGGGATGACTTCCGGGTTCTGTTGGCCCAGGTTACCACGGACGGCGACCTGTCCGGCTCGATGTACGTCCAGTTCTTCGAGAATGGATCACCAGCAGACGACACACGACAACTCATTGATTTTCAGCAATCTTGCTACGGACCAGAAGAACTGGCTGCCTGCGAATACCCCGACCCTTTGTTCGATTGCGACGGCAACTGCCTAAACGATGCCGACGGTGACGGGATTTGTGATGAATTCGAGGTCCCCGGTTGTGATGATGCAACAGCGTGCAACTTCGATACCGAGGCTACCGATAACGACGGTTCGTGCGATTACCCTGCTGACGGCTACGACTGCGATGGCAACTGCTTGGCAGATGCAGACGGCGACGGTGTGTGCGACGA
>DJYV01000029.1 GCA_002448555.1 Flavobacteriales bacterium UBA6969 | reverse complement strand
CCTGCCCATGATGCACATGGAAGACGCCATCGGCGCCATGCTCCAAGTCATGTCGGCGCCGGCATCCGCCATCCGCAACGCGGAAGCCTATAACATCCAAGGGATGTCCTTCGATCCGCAGACCCTTTTCGCGGAGATCCGCCGGCATGTCCCGGAATTCCGAGCGGAGTTCATCCCGGACTTCCGCCAAGTCATCGCGGATGGCTGGCCAGACGAACTGGACGATGCTGCAGCCCGCGCGGACTGGGGCTGGACCCCTAAGGTGGGGCTGTCTGATCTGGTCACCCGGATGGTGGCTGCCAAGGGCAAGATCTCCGAGACCGCAGACTGATCTCCACATTTTTTCTCGGCCGCGTAACCCCGGGGGGGAGCGCGCCGTAATGAGGGGCAACATGTACGCTCCACTCCTCCTCCAAGGTTGGTCCCTTTTGATGGGTTGGTCCCTGATCCTGGCGCCACATTCTGATCCCGCTGCTGTTGTCTCCGGCGAGAAGCATGTCGTTGTGCTCGGAAAGGAATCCGGCCGCACGGATTATCCGGCAGAAGCGGTCTATGAAGAGGGTCCCGTCATCGATGGCGAACGCAATGGACTCTGGAAACGCTTTCACAACAACGGCCTGCTGCGGTCTGAGATCCATTACTCAGGTGGCGTGCCCTTTGGCGATTACCGGTTGTATGACATCCAGGGCCGCCTCTATGAAGAAGGACGTTGGGAGTACGGCATGAACGTCGGCAAGCTGCTTCGGTATTGGCCGAATGGAGCGCTCCAGCAACAACTCGCTTTTGACAGCCAAGGTGTGGCGCAAGGCCAACAGCGCCACTACCACGACAACGGCCAACTCGAGATGGTCGTCGAGTTGGAGGACGGCGAAGAATCCGGCGACCTCATCCGACTCGACCGCGAAGGCCGGGTCAGCCAGCGCACCACCTTCCGAAACGGAAAGCTGGTCCAGCGTGACTCCTGAACCCATTCACGACATCCCTGCTTGATGCCGATTGGGCTGGCTCGAATGCCGGCCCCACTTGACCAAGGAGACCGGTCCGCCTCATTGTGCGGGCCGGTCTTTGCTTTCCGATATTCGCGACTGAACACCGGTCCGCACCCAAACGCCCAGCCATGGACGCCCCCCATTCCTCCGAAGCCCTGTCGCCTTTTGCAGGTGACCTGCACATCGGCAATTCCCTCAGCCGGAAAAAGGAACGTTTCGAACCCCTGAATGCCCCTTACGTCGGCATGTACGTCTGTGGCCCGACGGTGTACAGCAACGTGCACCTCGGGAACGTTCGCACATTCCTGACGTTCGATGTGGTGTACCGGTACCTCTCGTTTCTCGGCTACCAGGTACGCTACGTTCGGAACATCACGGATGTTGGTCACTTGACCGGAGACTCCGACGACGGAGAGGACAAAATCGGCAAGAAGGCTCGACTCGAAAACCTCGAGCCGATGGAGATTGTCCAGAAGTACACCAACGACTTTCACGATGTCATGCGCGTCTTCAACATGAAGTCGCCGTCCATCGAGCCCAGTGCCACCGGCCACATCGTCGAACAAATCGGAATGATCAAGGCCATCCTCGATCGCGGCTACGCCTATGAATCGAACGGCAGCGTCTACTTCAACGTGCGCAAATACAACGAAGACCACGATTACGGCGCGCTCTCCGGCCGTAAAATCGACGACCTCCTCAACAACACGCGTTCCCTCGACGGGCAAGACGAGAAAAACGACCCGTTGGATTTTGCCTTGTGGAAAAAGGCCGATGCGTCGCACTTGATGAAGTGGCCTTCGCCTTGGAGCGATGGCTTCCCCGGGTGGCACCTCGAATGCTCTGTGATGAGCACCAAGTACCTCGGAACCCAGTTCGACATCCACGGCGGTGGCATGGACCTGAAGTTTCCCCACCACGAATGCGAAATCGCGCAAAACACGGGAGCAACCGGTGAAGCCCATTCCGTTCGGTACTGGATGCACGGCAACATGCTGACCGTCAACGGACGCAAAATGGCCAAATCAGAAGGCAATGGTTTCACGCCCGAAGAATTGATTACCGGAAACCACGCCTTGCTCGAACGCGGGTACTCCCCGATGACCGTGCGGTTTTTCATGTTGCAAGGCCATTACGCCTCCACCCTGGATTTCTCCAATGAAGCCCTGCAGGCGGCGGAGAAAGGCCTCGACCGACTGATGAGCGCCATGGCCGCATTGGAAGGACTGCCCACGACCTTGGATGCACCGAATCCCGACGTGAACACAGCAGCCTTGGCCAAGCGGTGCAGCGAGGCCATGGGCGATGATTTCAATACCCCCATTTTGATTAGCGTTTTGTTCGACGCCGTCAAACTCGTCAACAGCATTGCGTCCGACCGGATCGCCATTGATGCTGGCCAGAAAGCGGCGTTGGTCCAGCTCCTCAACGGCTACGTTTTCGACGTGCTTGGCTTGATCCGGGAAGACGAAACAAGCGGCGGCAGCGAAGGCGAGTCCGGCGCCCTGCTCGATCTCTTGGTCGAATTGCGCGGCAACGCTAAAACCAACAGGGACTGGGGCACAGCCGATGCCATCCGCGATGCCCTTGGCGCCTTGGGTATTTCCATCAAGGACAGCAAAGACGGAAGCACATGGGAACGCGACTGACATCCGCATTCCTCCTCGGCTTGGCTGCATTGCTGCTTGTGCGTTGCGGCGGTGAACCTGCTGCCCCGCGCTCAACCCCCAAACCGACCAAAATCCAAAAAGCCCGCGTCGAAGCGCCGGCATTCAATGCCGATTCCGCCTACGCGTACATCGCTCAACAAGTCGCATTCGGACCGCGCGTTCCCAATACCCCTGAGCACGTCGCCTGCGGGGATTGGCTATCCCGTGAATTGACCAGGCATGGCGCCGATGTCATTGAACAGCCTGGCTTGGTTCGGGCGTACGACGGAACCATTCTGCGCATCCGCAACATCATCGGCCAGTTCCGACCGGAGAACCGGGAACGCATCTTGCTTTTTGCTCACTGGGACACGCGTCCCTTCGCCGATAAGGATACGCTGCGCATGCGCGAACCCATCGATGGTGCCAATGACGGGGGTTCGGGCGTGGGTGTGCTGCTGGAAATTGCGCGCCTCCTTGGGGCGGATTCGACGTTGGACGTGGGCGTGGACATCGTCTTTTTCGATGCCGAGGATTACGGCACCCCCGAGTGGGGTGAGAAAAACCAAAACTCCGCCTTGACGTGGTGCCTCGGTAGCCAATACTGGGCCAATCAGCCCCACCGCATCGGGTACAACGCCAAGTACGGAATCCTCCTGGACATGGTGGGTGCTGAAGGCGCAGTCTTCAATAAAGAAGGCACCTCTATGGCGTATGCACCAACGGTCGTTAAGCGCCTGTGGGAGTCCGCCGAGCGCTTAGGGTACGGTGACTATTTCAAACGAGACGTGACGCCTGAGACCATCGACGATAACCTGTTCGTCTCGGAGTTCGCCGGAATTCCATCGGCCAACATCGTTCATTACCAAGTGCAAGTGCTGCCGATGGGCTATGGCCCCTTCCACCACACCCACGCCGACAACCTGTCCATCATCAGCACCGCGACCCTCGAGGCCGTCGGCAACACGGTCCTCGACGTCGTTTGGAACGACTGATTCCCGAGGCCTGTTTATGCGCCCATTCGTGTGAACAATTAGGAGGGTGCTTCAGCGACAAGACGCGGCCAGCCCGTAGTTTGGTTCCATGATGCGCAGGCCCTTCATTTTGAACCGCTGTTCAGCTTCCTACCGAAGGGCGGCCACGCTGCTGCTCGCCGCAGGGGTTTGGGTTGCAGGGGGATTGCCTGCTGCCGCGCACGACGATGCTGCGCAAGCGGTGACAACGGATTCTTCCATCGATGAGGCCGACCTCATGCTCGACCGCGGAGATTCCCTGCTTACCCTCAACAAACCGGTTGCAGCCTTGTCCATGTACCGCGGGGCCGTCGAGCGCACATTTGACCCTTGTCAGCAAGCCCGTGCGCAGGTTGGAATCGCGCAGATTTACACGGACAGTAATAATCCCAATCTGGCGTTGGCTGCACTCGAACAGGCGCAGCGTGGGTATCTCGCCTGCGAAGCCGAACTGAGAACGAGCATCGTTGTACAAGCCGCCGACCTCTGGTTGCAGCTGCATTTTGAAGACCGAGCCATAGAGCTCATTCAACGTGAACTCGACCTGAATCCGGGATGCACCCAGTTGAATTCCAAACTCGCCGATCTCTGGTTTACGGGCGGACATTGGGAAAAAGCCCGCACCCAATACGCCGAGTGCATTCGCCTCTGCCCCAAACAAGCCCATGACCTGCGTGCCGATTGGATCGGTGCGATTATCCAAATCGACGGCGTGCAAGGCCGGGCACCTGGGGACTCCCTCCGGGATCAATTTGAGCAGGAGGCAGCCTTTCTGAATCCTTCCGTGGCGCAAGGATTTCGGGAACAAATTCACCTCGTCCTCTCCATGCAAGGGTTGCACATGGCGGCGCTGCAATGGGCGCAAACCATCTTGGACCAAACGCCTCCCACCGACGCGGCACCTTTTGCTGTAGCACACCTTCGAAAGGCGAACAGCGCGCAGTTTGCCCACCGTCCGCTCGACGCCTTGATTGGCTACCACGAGGCCATCAAGTCCGCTCGGATTGCAGGCGATCTGACGTTGCTTTCGGAAGCATTGCGCCAGAAAGGACTCTTCGAAAAAGACCGGGGCAATCACGAAGAAGCCCTACAGGCCTTCATCGAGTTGGATGAGATTCAATCCGAACGCCTTGCCCGCCAGCCGCAATCATCCGGGCGGGAGGCGAGGCAATTCGAAGAGCAGGTGCTCCCGGCCATGGATCCGTTCGACGTGGCGGCATTCGAGCTCGAACGCGCGCAATCCTCTCCGTACCGGTCAACCAGTTGGCCTTGGATTGCGGGCATTCTCGCCATTGGTGTCATCGCATACGCACGGCAACAGCGCTACCTCCGTTCAGCCCTTCACAAAGAGCGCCGGCGCATCATTCGCCTGCGGTCATTGGTTCCCGCCGACCGCCTGCCAGGCACTTCACCCAAAACTGCCCAAAGCGAAGTCGAATTGGGCACGAGCAGCTTGATGCCAAGCGGTGAATTCATCCAAACCGGCGACGGCGACGCGCGATCCCAATCGATTCAAGCGTTTTTGAACGAATTGGACGCCGACTTGCAGAACCGCATTCAGTTTAACATCAAGGAGGACGTACAATTCAGTATCGGTCCCGAAGTTCGGGTGGTGTTGCGCAACCTGCTCAAGGGACTGGTGGACCTCACAGCGGAGGATCGCCCCCTTGCATTGGGTGTCGAGGCTGCGGAAAAATCCCATTGGGTGCTGCAGGTAGATAGCCAGCACACCGGTGCCTCCAAAGCGTTCGAAGGGCTCTTCTATGGCAAGGATGCATTGGCATCGTCTCGCTGGAATGAGCTGCATGCCCAACTCCGCAAACTCGCCGGGAAAATCAACATCGAGCGGCTTTCCCCCCTCGAGGAACGGCTCACGTTAACATTACCTTACCTATAGAGCCGTGGACTACCGTTCGCCTTGAAACTGCTCCAGGAACCGCATGTCGCTTTCGAAGAATGCGCGCAGGTCTCCAATTTGGTACTTCAGCATGGTGATGCGCTCCACCCCCATGCCGAAAGCGAAGCCGGAATACACCCGCGAGTCAATGCCTGATGCTTCAAGTACCGCAGGGTCAACCATGCCACAACCCAAAATCTCGAGCCAACCGGTGCCCTTGGTGATGCGTTTGTCCACTTCCGTTTCCAATCCCCAATACACATCCACTTCAGCGCTGGGTTCGGTAAAGGGGAAATAAGACGGCCGGAGGCGGATTTTGGTGTCTGCACCAAAGAATTCCTGTGCAAAGCGCAACAGGGTCTGCTTCAAATCAGCAAACGAAACGCCCTTATCGATGTACAGCCCCTCAATCTGGTGGAACATGCAGTGCGCCCGTGCGCTGATTGCTTCGTTTCGGAAAACCCGCCCCGGCATGATGATGCGCATGGGCGGTTCGCGCTTCTCCATTTCCCGCACCTGCACGGACGACGTGTGCGTCCGCAGCAACATATCCGGTTTCCGGTCTACGAAGAACGTGTCCTGCATGTCGCGGGCTGGGTGTTCTTCGGGGAAGTTGAGACCACTGAAAACGTGCCAGTCGTCTTCGATTTCCGGCCCTTCCGTCACCACAAATCCCATGCGCTCGAGGATGCCGATGATCTCCCGTCGGACCACGCTCAGCGGATGGTGAGCTCCCACGGGAATTCCGCCAGCGGGGCGTGTCCAATCGAATTGGGGGGCATCATCACTGCTGGCTTGCGATTGACTCGAAGCGCCTTCAGCAACGCGCTGCTCAACCTGTTGTTTGAACTCGTTAATGAGCTTTCCAAGCTCGCGTTTCTCCTCGTTCGGGGCGGCCTTGAAGTCCGCCATCACATCCTTCATTTTCCCCTTTCGCCCAAGCCACTGAATGCGAAATGCCTCCACCTCATCTGCGGTGCTCAATTGAACAGCCGCCACTTCTGCTGTCCACTGCGCCAATTGTTCCTTCAGTCCCATCTTATCGAATTACCTCCATCTCCATGCGGACATCGTTTCGCGGACGGTTGCCCGCTGCCGTGGGCACCGCAGCGACCGAATCGATGATATCCAAGCCATCCACCACGTAACCGAACACGGTGTAGTTGTTGTCCAAAAACGGGGTGCCGCCGTCGGTCATGTAGCGTTCAATGGCTGCATCCGTGTACTTAAAAGGCCTTCCTGCATCCACGCCGGGCCCAAAGTTGCGGGCTTCGATGTTCAGCAGCTCCACCTTCGAAAAGCTACGGCCATGAACCAAGTAAAACTGGCTGCCCGAACTCTTGCGTTCTGGATTGACGGCATCGCCTTTGCGCGCCGCGGCCAATGCCCCTTTGTAGTGCAGCAAATCCGTGGTGATCTCGGCGGGAATCTGGTACCCTGGGCCGCCTGAGCCGAGCGGGGTCGAGAGCGATGCCGTGCGGCTCGCCGGGTCACCGCCCTGAATCATGAATTCATTGATGACCCGGTGAAACAACAGGCTATCATAGAAGCCATTTTCCACCAATTCAATGAAGTTGTCCCGGTGCTGTGGAGTCTGGTTGGACAACTCGACGACCATGTCACCGAATTCCGTGCTGATCCGCACTTGGCGCAAATCCTCTCCCTCTCCAGCAGGCGCCGAAGCACCCATTTTTTCGCCTCCAGCAGGTGCAGATTCACCGCAACCGACGAGCCCAAACCCCACGACGATTGCGAAAACCGCAGCGATATAATGCACTGACTTATTGAAATTCATGACTTTTTGAAGATATTTGGTGTTCAATCTAAGCCTGCAAAGTTAGACGACCTCATGCGAAATGTTTCCCTTTCCCTCGGTGCAATGGCACTCTGCGCTGTTTTAAGCCTCTCCAGCTGTCATGAAGTGGAAGAGACCATTGCGAACGTCGTTGTCTTGAACGACCTCGGTTCACCCGTGCAAGGGGCGACCGTTCGATTGTATGCTTTCGGTTCAGTGGATCAGGATTTTGTTGGGGAGCCGCGGTTCGATACCACCGCCGAATCAAACGCTGCAGGCCAGGTAAGCTTCAACTTCTCGGAATTCTACGTCGAAGGCCAAGCCGGCTTTGCCGTGTTGGACATCGAAGCTTCCAAAGCCGCACTCTACGGTACGGGGCTGATCAAGATTGAGGAGGAGACGACCAACGTGGCGACCGTTTACATCGAGTAATCGTCCCTCACCCGCCAGCAATCCAAGCGGCGAAGTACTCCACCAACGCCCGCTTCATCAACAGTTCTTGTTCCTGCTTTGAAACCGCAGGAATCTCGGCGATGCGTTCAAAATGCGGCCACCCGTCTTCATCGGTGCCCAACGCCTTGTAAAAGCCGAGCGGCTCGAGCAGGGTGCACACCCCAACGTGCATCACCTCCAGTTTTTCGTCTTTCTTGAAGGGTTTGAAACCCTGCCCGCATTCCTGAAGGCCCACGGTAAAAATCATGGTGGTCAGATCCGGCGGTTCGCCGAAACGCTCCTCCATGAGGCGCTCCAGTTTGATCCAGTCCTTTTCAAAAGCATAATCCATGATCAGCGGTTGCGTGGTGCAAAAAACCCGAGGCACAGGCCCCGGGCTTTGGTGTCGGGATGACTGGACTTGAACCAGCGACCACACGTCCCCCAGACGCGTACTCTACCAACTGAGCTACATCCCGATTCCCCTACAATTTCTCGTTGGGACGGCGAAGGTACTCAACTTTCTTTTTTGGCCTAAGGTTTTTCCGCTTCATTCTACCAAAAGAACGGGCATTGCTATGGTCAGCACGGCCACTCCTGCTAACTTTGTAGGTACCAAATCTGTACCGATGAAAATCTCGTTCCAATGGCTCCAGGACCTGCTGCCGGTCAAGACCTCTGTGGAAGACGCCGCAGCCGTACTCACCGCGACGGGATTGGAAGTCGAAGGGGTGGAATCGGTCGAGAGCATTCCCGGCGGATTGAAGGGGCTGGTCGTGGGGGAAATCACGGCGTGTGGTCCCCACCCCAATGCGGATCGGCTCCAAGTGTGCGAAGTGAATGTCGGTGGCGACGAACCGCTGCCCATTGTCTGCGGGGCCAAAAATGCCCGACAAGGATTGCACGTGGTCGTCGCTACCGTCGGCACCGAATTGCATCCCATCAATGGCGAGTCCTTCAAAATCAAGAAAGGCAAGATCCGCGGCGAAGTGAGCATGGGCATGATTTGCGCAGAAGACGAGATTGGCGTCGGTCAGTCCCACGAAGGCATCATCGAGCTGGATCACACGTGGACGCCCGGAACGCCAGTCGCAGCCGTTTACAACCTCGAATCGGATGCGGTGTTGGAAATCGGACTGACCCCCAACCGTACCGACGGCATGAGCCATTATGGGGTGGCTCGGGACCTACGGGCAGGCTTGCTCCATGGCACCGTCGAAGGCATTCACGAGGCCGTTGGCACTGTAAACGCCCCTGTCACAGCGCCTTTAGCGACGGCCAAAGGGCCTTTCGAACTGACCATTGAAACCGGCAATGGATGCCCATCCTACCTCGGGTTGTTGATTGAAGGCGTTCGCGTTGGACCATCTCCCGATGCGATTCAACAGCGACTGCGGGCGATTGGCGTCAACCCCCAGAACAACGTTGTGGACGCCACGAATTACGTGTTGCACGAAATGGGCCAGCCACTGCATGCCTTCGACGCGGATGCCATAGAAGGCAACGCGGTCAAAGTTCGGCATCCCCATCCCGGTGAGAAATTGACGACGCTCGATGGAGAGGAACGCACCCTCCATGCAGACGACCAAGTCATCGCAGACGCCAATAAAGCCATGTGCTTGGCCGGTGTGTTTGGCGGCGACACAAGCGGCGTTTCTGAGTCGACGACCCGGGTATTCCTCGAGTCGGCCTATTTCAATCCGGTCGTGACGCGAAAAATGGCCAAGCGCCACGGCTTGTCCACCGATGCCTCGTTCCGATTTGAACGGGGAGTTGATCCCGAAATAATTGAGACCGCCCTAGCCCGCGCAGCGGCGCTGATTACCGAGTGGGCCGGAGGTACGGCCACGGCCATGCACGAAGCCACAGCTGGTGAATTGCCTGCTGGGCAGAGTGTCACCTTGGAATGGACCCAGTTGCATCAGTTGATTGGCATTGCCTTGCAAAAGGAAACCGTCCATGCCATCCTCAAGGACCTCGACATTTCCGTTGTCAGCGACGACGGCGCAGCCCTTTTGGTGAACGTACCCGCCTATCGGCATGACGTGACCCGCCCGGCAGATGTGGTCGAAGAAATCCTGCGCATCTACGGTTTCGATAAAATCCCTTTGCCCGAGCGGTTGATTTCTACGGCTGCACACCAGGCCGGAGTACCCGCTGAGGCGTTCCGATTGCAGACGTCCATTTTCTTGGTCAGCCGCGGCTTCCAGGAGATGATGAACAACAGCATGACGCACGGCAGCTACACGCAAGACCTCGGCGAAGATGGTGAAGACGGCTGGGACCTCTCGCGCCAGATTGCGCTCCTGAATCCCCTCAGTTCAGACTTAGGCGTAATGCGCCAATCGCTGCTGTTCCAGGGACTCGAGGCTGTGGTTCGAAACGCGAATCACCAACGCCCGGACCTCCGTCTGTTTGAACTCGGCAAAGTGTACCAGCACCGCCAAAACGCCGATGCTGAGTCCGAAAACGCCGCACAGCGTTACGAGGAGACCGAACGCCTGGCCATCTTCATGACGGGAGCCGGAGCGCCGGAAAACTGGAACAATGCTTCGGGTAGCGTAGACGCGTACGCGCTCAAAAACGAAGTCGACAATCTGCTCGCCTCACTTGGTATTTCTCCAAACGTGGTAAAAGATTCCCCGCTTCAGTCCTCCTTGATCAGCGAAGGTGTCGAACTGAGCTGCCAGGGCCAAGTCATTGGCCGCATGGGCAAAGTGCGCTCCTCAGTCGCTCAAAGCCACGGGGTCAAGCAAGACGTCTATTGGGCAGACTTGGCGGTGAAGCCCCTGACCAAGATCTCGGGCCGGTCGCGCGTCAAGGCCAGCGAACTGGCAAAGTTTCCCGCTGTGCGCCGCGATCTCTCGTTGATCCTCAAGGAAGGCACCCCGTTCGGTGCCATTCGCGATGCAGCGATGAAGGCGGAGAAAAAACTACTCAAACGCGTCGGCTTGTTCGATGTCTACGAGGGCAAAAACCTCGAGCCGGGCCACGTATCGTACGCCGTTTCTTTGGTCTTGCAGGATGAGGAAAAAACCCTGAACGAAAAGCGCATCGAACAAAGCGTTCAACGGATTCTTGATGGAATCGTTCAAGCAACGGGTGCTCAACTACGAGATTAAGGTCTATCCATCGTGGCGAAAAAGAGAGACCGATCGTTTGTGGAACCGCCCATTCAGCGGCGTCACGTGGGTTATGGGGTGGCGGTTCACCTCGTCCAATCGGGCGTCAACCGATTCCACCGCATTGAACGCGTGGAAGGGTTGGAGAACCTCCCGGCACCTGATGAGCCCATGATCATCGTCGGCAAC
>DJYV01000098.1 GCA_002448555.1 Flavobacteriales bacterium UBA6969 | reverse complement strand
GCTTGCATGGCATGCAAGAGGTCGCCGGTTCGACTCCGGCATTCTCCACTAAAGAACGGCGTACCGATGGGTGCGCCGTTTTTTGTTGGCCTCAGAAATAGGAAGATTTCTCACCGCCCCTCCACGTGCAGCACGCGGGAGTAGCGCTTGAGGCTGCGGAGTGTGAAAAACACGATGAACGTAACGAGCAGCGTGTATTGCCAGAAGGGGACGAGGATGTCGACCCAGGCATCGGCGCCGCGAACCGCTTGTTTGGCGGCTGAGATGACCGCCAGGCTCACGAAGATGGCGAAGAAGCCATTGTATTCGCGCTTCAGAACGTTGCGCAGGGAGAACTTGACATCCGGTGCTGTCCACCGCAGGTTGCGCGGCCAAAACGAGGGCACACCCACCGACCAATCCAGGTAGGCCTGCCCGAATTTGCCGCGTAGAAAAGCCTCCTCGGCGAACATGATGCGCTCATAGTACAACCAGTAGATTAGGCTGCACACCACCACAAACCACACGTTGCCCACATAGATCATGATGCCCAGCCACATGAAGTAGTTGCCGAGGTAAAGCGGGTGACGTACCAGGCTGTACATACCGCGGGTATTCAAGACTTCTGCAACTTGTCCCGCCTTGGTGTTCCGCCCTGAGGTACCCCGTGGCGTGTATCCAATGGTCAAGGCACGAATGATTTGACCTACCAAGGAGATGCCGATGCAAATCAAAGCCGGCACAAGTTCGAAGGACTGAAAGAAGGTGTCTAATTTCAATGTGATTACACCTACCATCAAAGCATACAGGACGAGGGGAAAATAGGAGCGTCCTCGAAACAGCCAGTTGCCCGTCTGCTCAAATTCTTCAATCATTGCCATGGTTCAATCCAAGTGGAGGTATTAAATGCCATCAAAAGGGAGCGATAAGATAGTTCTTGTAGCCAATTTCCAAGCCCAATCGATCGAAACAAAACCCTTTGAATCGATCCTTCCATGTGCGCCGATCAATCGAGATGTCCGTGTCAAAGGACCAATTCTGACTGGTAATGCGATTGCGCATTGGAAGCGGGTGGGAGCCTTCAAATTTTTTAAGTTGCCCCAGTTCACGGGCATAATCGAAGTGCGCACCGGGTACGACGTGTTGTTCAATCCACGGGTCGTCGTGCCACATTTTGTGGAAATTCTCCTGCTTGCGTTGCATGGCAGCGGGGTGTTTGACCCAACCGTAATGATGCATGTAGGCATTCACCCGTGCCACTCTAAGTTTCTGATTGGGTCGCTTGCGAAACCCTTGGGCGTCTCTGTAAGAGAAGATTCCCCTTCCATTTCGAATGACCCGAATTTCATGCTTGTACCATTTGCTGCTGGTTCCAACGTAATCGTATGAACCGTAGAAATGCCTGTACTTGAGCAGCAACCCATCGATGCGTTCATCGGGCAGGCAATCGGCCATGGCTTGTCGAATGGCGGCATGTCCATCTTCATGCATGACTTCATCGCCTTGAATGTAAATGCACCAATCAGCATCTTGAGGAACTGCAGCAAGTGCTTTGTCGGTTTCGAGGGCCAATACGCGACCGCCCTCGCGCAAGGTGTCATCCCAAGTGGTCTCAACAATGGTCAGGTTGCCTTCCAATTGGCGAACCAGTTCCATCGTGGCATCATCCGATTTTCCAACGGCTACGACTACTTCATCGCACAAAGGTTGGATGGACTGGATGGCCTCTGCAATCGGATAATCATATGCAATCGCATTTCGAATGAACGTGAATCCAACGACTTTCATGGCGGTTCAGGCCCTTGATGTGAGCCACGCCGAAAGTTACGTCGTGTTCACCAAGTGTGATTCGCGGTGCTGTGGGATTCAGCAGTGTGGGTCCTCAGTAGCGCAGGATTAGGCGGGATCCAGTGTTTTCTGAAAGGACGCCAGAATTCAATACCGTTATCCAATTCGCAGAGCTATTCAAAGCACCGTCTGCACCTGGGTCACCGTTGAAGCATCCGTCGCCTTGGCAGCCGATGCACGCTCCAGTACCTCCCATGCCACCGCTGATTTCGGCAATCACTTCACCGTTGAGAAGCAGTTGGGTAGTCCCTGCGTCTGCACCGGATGAGGCCGGCCCGCAGTCCCAGTCGGTCCATCCCGTCAATCCGGGATTACAGGTAATCAACTCGCCGCTGCCTGCTCCCGCGGCTGCTGGAATAAGGGTCAATACATCGCCTTGGGCCAAATTGTAGACCATGCTCACAACCTTCAAGGCACGGCCACCTGCACCACCGGTGGCGTCGCACAGGTTGCAGGATGATGCGCCCAAAGTTTGGCCGCAGATGTCGCCGCCTGACCCTCCAGAGGCTCCCCACAGCTCGATGCTCACCGTAGCAATGGCTTCAGCAATTTCAAACGTGTTACCGTCGGTTTCGCTGTCGAATACGCCGTGCACGGAAGGGGAGAACGCTGCGCCACCGGACAGGTAGGTAATGAAGTCTACTTCCGTACCGGTGTTCCCAAGTTCTAACCAAATTTCATAGGCGCTCAAACCTGCCGCGCCGTCCGCACCGTCCGCTCCAGCCTCGCCTTCAGGACCTTGTGGCCCTTCGGGTCCCTGCGGCCCTTGCGCTCCGGCTTCGCCTTGTTCGCCTGCCGCTCCGATCAAACTGGCAAGGAAATCTGCTTCGTTGCCGGTGTTACCAGCGGCGAGCCAAATCTCATACGCGCTCAGTCCGTCCGCACCATCTGCGCCGTCCATGCCGTCCGCGCCGTTCGCTCCATCGGCACCGTTTACGCCGTCCGCGCCATCTTGGCCGACGAGACTCGCGAGGAAATCTTCAACCGATCCGGGATTGCCGGCTGCGAGCCAGAGGTCGTAAGCGCTGAGTCCGTCCGCACCATCTGTGCCGTTCACGCCGTCAACGCCATCTGCTCCGTCTATACCATCCGCTCCGTCTGCACCATCGGCTCCGCCGATGTAAACGGAACTGTAGATGGTCGAATCAGCGAGCAGCAGGTGCAGCGTGTCACCGTCAATGGTCAACCATTGCAACTCGTTCGTCGGGTCGGGATCCATGTAGTCAGGCAATGTCAACGAGTCGAAGTCCGCCGTGAATTCCAATCCGAACAAAGCCGCAAAGGGCAAAAAGTCAAACGTGCCAATGACCCCATCGCAGTCAGCATCGGGATTATACGGCAAGCCGTTGCAGGAGATAGGTTCAAACTGTGCATGAACTGACCCGAGAGCGAGAAATCCGAGCAGAATCAGCGATGTTATTGAGTGGATGAGGCGCAAGACGTCTGGTTTAATTCTATGCAATATAAGTGATTTACGCTCTTTGTCGATGAATAGAGCCCGTCAACTATTCATGAATGCTTTTTTGTCGATGATTTAAAGCGCGTTGTTTCGCGTTGTTTCGAATGTTCAGCCAGAACAGGTTGATGTCACCGACGTGCCAATTTTCACGGTGTAAAATACCTGCGAAGGGTACGTCGGGCTTGTGAACCTGCAGCACTCCCCGCTCCACGTGAGCCACTACTGCTTCTGGGTAGGCAAAGCGCATTTGCGATAGCACAACACCTTGGTGATCCTCGATGGAGTTGGTGCCGTCGAGTTGCCAGGTAATGGGGTGTGTACACATGGGCGTTTTCTCATTTGCTTCCAACCAATTCGGGAAATACCCTTCGCCATAGGACATCCAAGCGCACACACAACTGGTTTCGTTAGCGTTGGCGCAGTAGCGCAGGTGCTCGAAATCGGTCGCGTAAAAATCAAAACCGGGTGCATAGGCCACGACCAAGCGGTCCTGCAGCGGTTTGCCATCGAAGAATTCTTGCAGCAACCACCGAATGTGCCAGCTCCCTTGGCTGTGGCCCGCAAGGATGATTGGGCGACCATTGTTCCAGTGGTCGAGGTAGTGTTGGAACGCAGCTTTCACATCTTCATAGGCCAACTCCAGCGCCTTCCAACTGGTACTGTCTTGCCAGGTAAATACGCCGATGTGCGCCTGGCGGTAGGTCGGTGCATACAAGCGGCCGCCGATGTTGAATGCACTTGCTTGCAGCCGCATGGGATACTTGGCATTCAGTGCGTTGACTTTGCGATTGTCCATGTGAGCGTTCCAGTGTTCTCCCCGGAAGAATTGGGTGGGATGAACAAAAAAAACATCCAGGTCCAGACTGTCCATCGTCCGCTCAGCTTCGGGAAGGTTTTTGGGAACCGCATCGGATTCGTCCTCACGATCAGGCAGTGAGACCCAAGCGGAATCTGAGGTATAATCGGGCGTTGCGCCAGGGTCCCATGCCAGGCCTGCAGGGTCTTGAAGTCCGGCGCACCCCGTCAATACGATCCCAACAACAAATGTCAGGAGCCAACTGGGATGAAAAAATCGTCGCATAAGGCCGTAACAAAGTCGCATGGGGAATGTTGAATGAGAAGTATTAGAAGCGTGATGTAAATTACCACCGAACTCAAGAATCATGAAATCAATATCCCTCACTTTTTTGGCGAGCCTATTCGCGTTCGCCGCAGGCGCTCAAAATGACGCGCTCTACGACATCAGCGTGGCCATCGATCCCCTCGAAGTACGCATGCTGCCTTTGACCGATGATCCGCAGCCGGACGAACAGCGCCTCTTACGCGAAGTCTCCGGTTGGAATTCGTGGGCCGCTGACCATGCCGATTGGCGCTGCATCATGAGTGAAGCGACCGGACTTCCGCACCGCGCCTTCGGACCGGCCATTGAAGTTCCGGGCCTGACCATCGCGGACAAGGCCGCTGCCTTCGCTGCAGAGGAACTGGACGCATTTGGCGTTGATGCTCCCCTCGCATGGGATATCGAGTCGAAGATGGGGCAACACACCTGGGCGCATGCCGAGCAGACATGGCAGGGCATCCCCGTCAAAGGTGGAAAGCTCGTG
>DJYV01000147.1:13765-24601 GCA_002448555.1 Flavobacteriales bacterium UBA6969 | reverse complement strand
AGCCGCGTCGGCAACGGCTTGGTGACTCGTAGTATTAATGGATTCATCTACCACGTCGCCCTGGATGTAGTCGTTGATGGGTGCCCAGTGGCATATAGAGTAGGTATTCAGCTCCGGATTGATGGTTTCCAATCGCTCCAAGAAGGAAGGGTAGGCCGCGTAGTTGCTCCCGGTGAAATCGTTGTTGGTGACGCCGTGGGCATCGGACCAAGTGCCGCACACCATCGCTGACCAACCGGGGCCGCTGTACGTGATGTCATTGTTCAGCGCATCCGGGCTGAAGACGCCGTTCTCGATGAGGCCATCCAGCGCGGGTGTTTCCGCAGCCTCGAGGCAGTCCGATCGCAATCCGTCCAAACCAATGATGAGCACCCGCGCATCTTGGCTGAAGAGCGGGTGAGTGGCGCAAAGAAGGGCGAGGGCAAAGAGGGAGAAACGGTGCATGGCTACAGACTTAATTCACTCAAACTTAAGCCCTAACCGATTGAACCCCAAGGCGCGGTCACAGACAGGTAACCCCGAAGTTGCCCAATAGCAGGAGCACGTCGCCCACGTCCACGATTCCATTGAGGTTCAAATCGCCGACGCACGCATCGCCGCATCCCCCAAGTGCTTCTTCGCCATCGGGGCATCCATTGTTGTTCGAGTCGGCGTTCAGCGGATCGGTCACGCCGATGGTCAATTCGAGCCCGTCCGTCAACCCGTCTCCGTCGGTGTCGGCGGTGTAGGGGTCTGTACCGGCGTTCCATTCGTCGTCATCGTTCACGCCGTCGCCGTCGCTGTCAGTACTGAGGAGGGCGTTGGCTACAAAATCGGCCACGACCGGGAGGTGATCCGAAGCGGATTCGGTGTCGTTGGCCTGCAAACCATGTGTGGCCAATGCATCCGCCGGCAACCCTTCCGTGCAAAGGACAAAGGAGTGTTCAGCGGTGATTACGGCATCGCTGTAAAGCAGATAGTCCAGCCGTCCCGGTGGCCAGTCCCCTTCTGCTTCGTTGAGCCATGTGTAGGAGAGGGGGGCGTGGGTGTGGCGAGGAAGTGCATCGGCCCAGTCGGTGCCGTCCCAGTCGGGAGGGCTGCCTGCACCATAGGTCGCTTCGTCCTGAATGTCACCTGTGAGCAGCGTCGTCAGCTGTTGGGCGTATCCGACCAAATTCAAGTCGCCGCCATACATCACAGGCGTGTTGTACGGTACGTCTCCGTTGGCAGCGGTTTCTTGCGCAATCCATGCGGCTAGCTGGTCCACTTGGTCTTGCCGGGCGCCATCTGCCCCGCAGCACGACAGGTGGCTGTTGATGAACAGCATCGGACCGCCGCGTTCGTCCGGTACGTCGATGAGGGAAGGTGTCTGCCGGCTGATGCCATACCAGGTAGTGAGGATGGGCCAAATTGATGCCGTGATGCGGCCGCCGTCTTTCACGGTGTGCCAACCGCTCGCCGTTCCCGTGGGCAACCACGCATCCAGGAGATTTTTCAGGGTTGCGGCTGCAATCCCGCTGCATTCATTGAACAGAAAAACCTCGGCATCAATGGCCTTCAGTATCCGCTCAAAATGCGGCTGCCGGTTGGCATCTGTCAATCCATTGGCAAGCACATTGTACGCGCATGTCCGAACCGAAACCGGATTCATTTTAGCCAAAGCAATGGGCTCGATGGCCGCAACGTCTTCCGTAAATGGATAAATGAATTCTTGCCCCAGATTGGGCAGTTGGTCCCCGCCAATGGTCTCTCGGAACAGCATGCGAATTTCGTTGTTTGGAAACAGCGGGTGCACACCGTCCGGGACCGCATCGCGGCGGATGGCCAGTTCGAACGCTGCGCTTGTCACAGTGGGGGCGGGATGGAATCCGATGTCGTAGAAATTCACAACCACATTGGGCTCTACATCGAAGTAGGCGAAGTGGTCCGCGAAATCAATGCCCAATTCCGACCCAAAGCCTTCTTGTACTTCATAGCCCGTTGCAGCGTCCACATCGGTGTCAATTTGAAGGTAGATGCTGTGGGGGATAAGCGCTTCGACCAATTTGATTTCCTCAGCCACCCGGAGGTACACGTAGAGGTACGTCTCGTCGTTGGCAACTTTCATTTCCAGCAAATCCATCACACCGGGGTCATCGCCATCTACGACACTGGGGATGTTGGCCCAATCGTCAAAAACGCCATCCATGATGATTTCGGATTGCGCAGCGAGTGAAAAGGTCATCGAAACTCCGACATAGAACGACGCGGCTTGGGCAACAAGGCGTAATGTTTTCCCTTCCTTCATGACCTCAAAATACGCTTTTTCGCCTTGGTGTTCGAAATCACCGAGCCTCGCCCAAACCTGCAGTACCTTCGAATCATGAAGAAGATCCTCCACATTGCGCGCAGCATGGCATTCGGTGCTGCCCTGTTTTCGATTGCCGCCTGCGGTTCCGCGGACACCGCCGCGGACGCCCCACCGGCGGCTGAAAATCAAAGCTACTACGGTTCTATCATAGAGTTGGACGGCGCATTGGACGCCTCGGGGTTGCGGGCTGCATTGTCTGAAAGTGGCCGTGCACAGGTCAAATTTGAAGGCGAGGTGACCGCCACCTGTGCCAAAAAAGGCTGCTGGATGGATGTGGCTTCGGGCGAGGACACGGTATTCGTGCGTTTCCAGGATTACGGCTTCTTCGTTCCCACCGAGGGGGCAGAAGGCAAGCGAACTGTCATGGAGGGCGAGGCGTTTTTCGACACCATCGAGGTGGCGATGCTAAAGCATTATGCGGAAGATGCCGGTGCCCCAGAAGAAGCCATCGCAGCCATCACGGAGCCTGAATTGCGGTTGGCTTTCACGGCGACCGGCGTCATGATCGAGGACTGAGGGATGAACGCTTCAGCGCGAACATCGGGATGGGCCACTCTGGCACTCACCTTGGGATTGGCTTTTTGTGGTGAGGCACCCGAGCAGCCTCAGGCTAAACTCGCTCCGCTGCAACCCAACCGTTCTTCCGAATTGGCCATCGCCATGCGCGCCATGGACAGTGAACTGGTCAGTTTGCTCGCGCGCCATGCCGAAGAAGATAACTGGGACGGAGCCACGCTGACGCTGCTGGACCTCACGCGCATGATGCCGACCGACAGCAGCATGCTCGTGGACGGCTACAAGGCTTATGCCATGGCTTTCGGCAAGCACATCGAGGCCTTCAATGCAGCCCCGAGCGCAGATACTTATTCCGATGTGGTCAACGGATGTTTGAGCTGCCACATGCAGGCGTGCCCAGGTCCCATCGAGCGCATCAACAAGCGGCAACTCAACTGATCTCGTCGTCGCGTTTTTAGCGTACAATCAACCGTTCGACACGGGTGGATTCATCGCGGGTGACTTGAACGAAGTACATGCCGCGTTCCCAACCGCTGATGTCAATGGGCGAGCCATCCCACAGGTCCGAATGGACGAGGCGACCTTGTGCGTCACTCACGGTTACAGGCACCTGCTCAGCACAACCGGTTAGGGTAAAAAAATGCGTCGCGGGGTTGGGCGTCAGCACCCAGTCGCCGCCGCGTGTCCCCATCGCACCGGTCGCTTCTGCAACATCCACGGAGCCCTCGTAGATGAAGTATTCGTACTCAGCGCGCTCGGGCAAGAGCCGGATCCCATCGCCATTGCCCGCGCGGAAATAGAACATGAACCCCTGTTCGGCGTCTTCGGGAAGGGCAACGGAATACATTCCGTCACCGGCGATAGCGTCGCCGCCCGTGCCGTTGTCGTTCATGGCGACCGCCTCAAATCCCCCCGCATACGGAGCATTGATCCACAGCAAGTCCACTGATTCGGCGTTGAGGGCCTGAACCTCGAGGACTCCATTGCCTGCGTAGGCGTCGGACAGGAGGGGGGTGCTCACGTTGATTTCGGCGTGCGAAGACAGGAAATCCATCCGCGCTTCGACCGTACTCAAAATGCCGGCAAACCCCCAGTCAGCCCAAAAGGCATTGTTCACATTGGTCGAGAAAAACGATATGGGAAACAGGCTGTTCGTGTCATCTGAGGCGGCATCGGCTGCGAGGTTTTGCATGCTATCGACGGTCTGTTGAATGCCGTTCAGCCCCATGGATTCGCTCATGATGGTTCGGATGTGCGCCAAGTAGCGCTGCCGGTGTTCCGGCTGCCCGAAGAGGTATTCCGTCAGCGGGCGGGAGTCCCACGCCGCCCCATTTCCCGTGAAGAAGGGGTCGAAGTGGTAGACATCGTTGGGGCTCCAGTAGCTCCAGCCCATGATGGCGCCGACAAACGAGTTGTCCAAATCCCACGGTATCATTTGAAACCGCCCTTCCTCATTAAGGTAGAGGTAGTAATTGTGCACGTAGTAGCCGTTGTAGGTGTCGAGATTGCTGACGACGGTATTGGCCGCCATCGCCCACAAAACGCGGTCGATGTTGAGCACTTCGTCGAGTTGATCGGGGTTGAATTGCAGGGTTTCAATCAGGTTGAGCAATTCGGCCCAGCCGTTGTCCGATTTGATGGTGTAGCTGTCGAAATATAGGGCGGTGTCGGGACCCAAGTAGCGCAAATTCGGGATGCCCCCTTCTGTGCCGTCTCCGTTTTCATCGCAAAACACCCCCGCCCCGTCGCACTTGAACAGGACTCCATCGTTTTCATCGAAGTGTTTGTTCAGGAATTGGCGGTTGATGCTCTCCGTATTCACATACAAGCCGGTGTAGTCCCCTTGGGTATGGAGCTTGATGAGGTTGATTTCCGGAGTTGGCAAGTACTTGCGGTAGATGCGGCTGGCAGCGTATTCCTTGCAGTAGGTCGGATCGAGCCAGGCGTTGGCCAATTTGACCTTGTTGTAGCCGAGCAAATCTTGACCTGAAATCCAGTAATTGAAATCGAGGTTGTACGGGACCTTGACGCTTCCTTCATCGTTGGGCAGGCAAAATGTGGAATTGCCCTTGTACCGCGTCCCAACGCTGTCCAACACAACTCCGTCCAGCTCGACCGTGGCGGGAATCCGAAGTGAGGGGTTGTTGAAAAACGCATCCACCAGGGTTTGGTGGTAGTTGGCATCCTCAAACGTGACGTGCATCTCGCGCAAGAGTTCTGCATCGTATAAACTCCCCGCGCCATCGTACAGCAACTGCGGGTTGTAGGTGCTGATGTTCTGGGCGTTCACACCAAGGGTTGCCACCGCCAAAAAAGCGGCGAGGAAGGTTCCTAAAGTTTTAGGCATACCCCAAAACTAATGGAATTCGAGCCTTTCCTGTGTCTGCACCGGTGTATGTTTGTTGGCATGAGAGTAGCCCGCAACATCCTATCTGTGGTTTTGGCGTTCGCCGTCGGCAGCACCACCATGTTCCTTTTGCACGACCTGCACATGTCCATTTGGCCTGAAGAAACCATGCCCGCAGCCACCGCGTCGCGTGAGGAATTTCAAGCGTGGATGGCCGGACTTAGCATGACGACCATGCTCGCTGCCACCGTGGTTCACTGGTTGGGCACCGCTGCCGGCGTGGCGACGGGAATGCTTGTGGCTGCGCGTTCCGAAGCCGATGGCAAATGCGCGATGTGGCCCGCGTGGACGACGGGCATTTGGTTTTTTGTCGGTGGCATCCTCAACTCCATTCAATTGGGTACGCCTGTGTGGTTGTCGGTGGTGGATGCCCTCGGCTACCTTCCTGCATCCTATGCCGTGAGTCGGTTGTTGCGCAAGTGATTCATTGGTGAATCAGCTTCATAAGCATACGAGGCCATAGTTTGAAAGCAGGAACAGCAGATCGGATACGCTGACGGTGTTGTCTTCGTCGATGTCGGCACTGCAATCTACGACGCAGCCGAACTCGGCCAATAACAACAGGACGTCCATGACACTGACGGTGAAGTCGCCGTTGATGTCTCCTGGACATCCACACGGTTCACAGCTCCCGTTGTCGTACGTCGAATTGGGATCATAATTGCACGCCATGGGATTGGTGCACCCGGCGGCGCACGTCCCCAGAATACTGTCATCAAGCCACGCGAGGCGGGCGTCGACCCAGTCCCGCATGAACGTCATTTCCTCGGCATAGGTCGCACCAATGAAGGCATTGGGCCACACGTATTGGCCAAGCCTTGGCCAGCGAATGTGGTCGCGAATTTGAGCTTCCCCTAGGAGAATTTCAATCGAATCAATGGTGGCGTGGATGTTGGCATTACTCCACGCGCCACTGCGGTAGTCTTCCCACCGGCAGCGGGTCAAATCCTGGTAGTCGGGGTCTTCAAGCAAACGCTCCCACCAAAACGGATTGGCGTTCCCGCATACGGTATTGACCTCGAAACCTTCTGTATTCGCGGCCTCGCAGTAATTCGCGTTGCCCAGCGCTAAGTTGTAATCCCACCAAGGCCCCATGACGATTTTGCCGCCGTCGCTGTCCTTTTCCTTGTAGAAATATGTGCTCAGTCGGTAGCCGTCGATGTTCTTGGACAGCTCATTGATGAGGTACAAGTCGATGAATGAATGCACATCGATGTACGGAGCGTAACCCAATTCGGGATCGGTAAAATCCGGTCCGGCAAGCGCATCCTCGAATGCGGCGATGTGGCCCTCGATGTACGCCTGCTGCAGCGGATGCAGTTCGTCCACCTTGGGTTTGTGGTATTGAATGACCAACTCGTCCCCTCCGACGGTGGGATAGGACGACGACCAGCCGCCGCCGAAGTCCCCAGTGAACTTGTCCACCTTGAGGATGTACCCACCGGTGAGCTCGTTGCCCGTTGTGTCAGAGGGAAGCAAGGTGGCGATGTCCACACGGTTGACGTCGCGCTTGATGTTTTCCATGAGCATGTAGACGCCGCGGTAATCGCCATTGATGAACAACTCGCAGTACCGCCTCCGCGTCGTGTACCGGCCAAGCTGCGTCCCCAATTCGAAGACGATGGCGTTGCGCATCAGGGTTTTATCGGTGTAGGGTCCGTAGAGGATCCAATCGTTTTCCTGCGGCATGCCGAGCAGGGGCACGTTGTTGTTTTCGCCCTCAGCAGTTTGAGTCTCCAGCGCGTACGATTTCTTTGGAAACATCTGAGACGATGACCCCCGGATTTCAATGGAAATCTGACCATCGTAGTCGGTGGGTGCATCGCCCACCTGATTGAGTCCGGAGGGGTTGTTGATGACCGTCATCGAACCGATGATGCGCGGATCGTCCGGAATGGCTTCCGGTGTGGTGATTTCGATGATGGGGAGCGTGGACTCAGCGAAGTAGACACAGCTGCCGTCTTCTTCGGTTGCAGCGGGAACGTAGTTGAGCGCTTCGGGGTCGGTGCACCCGGGCACGGCCGCGCACGTTCCGTCGGTAGTGCACTGATTGAAACACGTGCTCACGGTGTACGGACCGGTGATGTTTTCGAGGATGCGATCGTTGTAATTCTCGGGGTGCGCGCAGGGCAGGCCGGCGAGGTTTTCCTTGCAACTCCAGTTGCTGCAGTTGCCATTCAGAAAAATGTAGTACCCCGTAAACCCGTGGGGCACATCAATGGTCACCGTCCAAATTCCATCTCCATCAGCGTCGGACATGGGGTGGTCCCCGGGAATTCCAAAATACGCGCCGCCCGCCACGTACACGCCCTCGGGTGAGACCGCTTCATTGGCCATATTGACCTCAAACGTCACCTGGTGCATTTCCCCAAACGAGGAATCGAGCCAATCCGGGGCGCTCCCGAAACCGAGCCCTTCTTCCGGTGCCCCTGCAAACAGAAACGGGCGTCCGGTTAAATCAGAGGAACTCAGGCTGACGTTGTGCAATTGGATGGCCAAGGTGTTGAGCCCGTTTTGTAACAAACTCAAATCCACGGCATACGCATCCGGCACGCCTCCTTGGTACAGGACTGCCTCGTGATCGGTGGCCAGGGCTTGGTTCCACGCCACGAACTCACCCGGCAGGCCTGTGTTGCCCCGTGCAATCTCAACACCATTGAGGCAGGCCACAAAGCCGTCATCGTAATCCATGAAGAACTGGGCGTCGAGCCACTGGTCTAAATTTTCGATATCGAATGTGCGCCGGAGGTACAGGGAGGGGGTGGTGGGCACGGTCGTGGCGTCGTCTCCGTCGGAGTAGCCGAATCCTGACGGCCCGACGGCCCAAGCGGCATCGTAAAACCCCGGCTCCTTCCAAGCGGCAGGCGGTTCTGCAGTGGGAACCCAGTAGCGCCAGATGGAACCGTCCTCGATGACCGCCTCCCAGTGGTGGATGCCCTGGCCGTGAGAAATAGCCGGAAATGCCCAACTGAAGAGGACAAGCGCGAGAAGCATTGGTTGAATGCGATGCATGCTCTAAGGTACCGAATTTTCCAGCACGGTGGGCTTGAACATAGCGATGACGATGGGTGTTGGGAGTGCATGGGCCGCAAACGCGATTTAAAAAATGTGCACGCCAAGCGCCCCCCTTCGTACAACCCTGAAGACCCGGAGGATTTGAATGAATGGGGAGAAGAGCTCGAGCAGATGACTTCGCGTCGCCGCCAGCACAACGAGCGCCACCGCCCGGGAATGGCGGACTCCTGAGGCGTTTTGCATATGCCCATCGTTCATAGCGGTTCGTATGCGACTTGAATCACATCAAATGGCGGACTAAATTGCCATCATCTAACCCTTAATTCTTTACATCATGGATCCATTGGTAATTGTCGCGGGCATTCCGACGGCGCTAGCGTTGTTCGGCGTTATCCGCAAGAACCGCATGTTTTTTCTCACGGGCTACTTCCTTTACGCCCTCATCGTTATTCCCAACGAAATGATCACTTACAACGCTACCGGTGAGATTGCACACTTGGCGTACGCTTTCCTGTGGGGGGTGCAAGCGGTGTTGGCCTTCCCAAATCGCTTGAATTATGATGGCACGAAGGTGTTCAAGTCGTTTGGTGTCAAGGTCTTTTTGTCGCTGAGCGCCGTCAACTTGTTTGGTGTGCTCCTCATTCAGGCGATGCCGGCGAGCTTGGAATTGACCGAAACCACCAAAAGCATCGCGGCCGCCTACCACGGCATTCTCGCCGTGCTCCCATTGGTGGGGGTGTTCTTGATGACCACCGACCGCATCCCAGCAGGCACCAACGACTAACAGTATTTCCGCGCATCTCAGTCCCCGTCTCCCGCTGTGGAGGCGGGGATTTTTTATAGCTGCAACGGGGCTTGGCGCTGCTTGGTCGCGGCTTCGTAGGCGGCATGAAACTTCATGCCAACGAAGTTACTGGAAGACCCGTACGTAGTCCACCGCCATGTACTGCGGGAATTCCGTGGTTTCGTCCGGGTAGCCGGGCCACTGTCCGCCGACGGCAACGTTCAAGATGAAGAAGAACGGATTATCGAACGGATAGTTCTGGCTGCCACTCACCGACTGGTCAATGCTGAAGAATTCCACATCGTCCAAGTACCACGTGATGCCCTGCGCGTTCCAATCGATGGAGAACACGTGGAACTCGTCGGAGAACGTCTGACCAAATGGGATGCCGGTGCCGTGGCCGGTGAACTGATGCTGCGTGTAGTCGTTGCCGTAGTGTACGGTGCCGTGCACATAGTTGGGGGATGAACCGATCAGTTCCATGATGTCGATTTCACCGCATGCCGGCCAACCTGCGGTTGGGAAGTTGGCGCCGAGCATCCAGATGGCCGGCCAGATGCCTTGGCCTTTCGGCAACACGGCCCGCACGTCGATGCGGCCGTATTGAAATTCCTGTAAGTCAATCGACTTCATGCGAGCAGAGGTATACATGGCGCCTTGCTCTTTCGCAACGATCATCAGATTGCCATCGTGGACGTAAGAATTTTCGCTGCTCGAGGTGTAGAGTTGAAGCTCTTGGTTGCCCCAGCCATGTGCGCCCAAATCGTAGGTCCAGTTGCTGAGGTCGATCTCATCGCCTTCGAATTCGTCTGACCACACGAGGGTCTTGCCAGCGTAGCTGTCGGCAGAAACATATCCTTCTGTCGTGACCTGAATGGCGGTATCGTCGTTGCGGATGGTGCCGATGGCTTGCTGGATGCCGTCGAGGAATAGACCATTCTGTGACTCGACCAAAACAACGCGGAACTGCTCGTCCTCTTCGATGTACTCGTCAATGATGATTTCCACCGAAATGCTGGCAGACGTCTCACCCGGGGCAAACGTGATGGTCCCCGATGCAGGAACGTAGTCTTCCCCTTCAGTCGCGGTCAATGGGCGTGTCTCGTAGACAACCGTCACAGCACGGTCGGTACTCCGGTCCAGCACTAAGGGAAACTCGAAGGTTGAATTTTCAGGGGATTCCAGCGCGCTCACGTCAATGGGGAAGTACACGTTGGGCACCACGCTTGGGGCGTCGTCCTTGCCGCATTGGACGCACACAAAAGCGATGAAAAGGAGTGCAAGTGTTGAGATTTTGGGCATGAGTCGAGGGCGTTTTGAAACAGTGATTTACAACACTCGGAAGACACTTGGGTATCGCAAAAGGTTGTATTTTTCACACGCTTAAATTTAGTGAACTTAATCACATAGACATGAGGTGCGTATTGATTGTTTTGCTTGTTTTTCTCGGCCTCGGGCCGGTCAGTGCCCAGCATTTTTTGAGTGTTGATGGCCAAAACATTGTGAATGAGGCTGGTGAGCCGGTGTTGCTTCGTGGAATGGGCTTGGGCGGTTGGATGGTGCAAGAGGGCTATATGATGCAAACCAGCGGGTTTGCCGGGCCGCAGTACGAGATCCGCGCCATGATTGAAGACCTCATTGGGGTCGAAAACACCGACGCGTGGTATGACGCCTGGTTGCACAACCACGTCCAGAAGTCGGACATCGACTCGCTGAAGGCGTGGGGGTTCAACTCCGTACGCCTCCCCATGCACTACAACCTCTGGACCCTACCGATTGAAGACG
>DJYV01000147.1:0-13436 GCA_002448555.1 Flavobacteriales bacterium UBA6969 | reverse complement strand
GAGACGAGCCGGTAGCCGGCGAAAACACCTGGATCGACACCGGGTTTGAATTGACCGACAGCTTGGTGGCTTGGTGCGCCGCCAACGAGATGTACGTCATCTTGGACCTGCACGCAGCTCCCGGCGGTCAGGGCTATGCGCAGGAGATCTCGGACTACAATCCGGCGAAGCCTTCCCTGTGGGAGAGCATCGAAAACAAGAACAAAATGGTGGCGCTTTGGAAGCGCATTGCCGAGCACTACGTAGGCGAGCAATGGGTCGCCGGGTACGACTTGCTCAACGAACCCAACTGGAACCTCCCAAATGGATCCGCTTTGCGCAGCCTGTACATGCAGTGCACAGACAGCATCCGCACGGTCGACCCGGACCATATCATTTTCATCGAGGGCAACTGGTTTGCCAACGACTTCACGGGTTTGACCCCGCCGTGGGACGATCAACTGGTATACTCTCCACACAAATACTGGAGTAAGAACGAGCCGGTGGATATGGAGTTTGTGACCTCCCTCCGCGATGAACACAACGTGCCGCTTTACGTGGGAGAAAGCGGTGAAAACGGTAACGCTTGGTTCCGGGATGCCATCCACTTGCTCGAAGACTTGAATATGGGCTGGGCGTGGTGGCCACTGAAGAAAATCGAAAGCATCTCCTGCCCCATGTCCATCGCGAAGACTGATGGCTACCAGGACCTACTCGACTACTGGAACGGCAATGCATTGCAGCCTTCGGTGGAAGTCGCCACGGCTTCGTTGATGGAATTAGCCGAGGGATTGAAAACTGAGAATTGCGTCATCCAGACCAATGTCCCCGATGCTATGTTCCGGCAAGTCGCCACGGACGAGACCAAGCCCTTTCACGGAGAGCCACATCCCGTGCCCGGTTTGGTGTACGCAACGGATTTTGACTTGGGTCGCCAAGGCTACGCCTACAATGATGAACAGGTGGCCACGTTCCATGTGACGACTGGTGAGTTCACGGCGTGGAACAACGGTTGGCAGTACCGCAACGATGGTGTTGACATTGAATTTTCAACGGACCAGTTGAATTCCAACGGCTACAACGTGGGGTGGATTTCCATGGACGAATGGATGGACTACACGGTGGATGTGGCGACCTCTGGCTTGTATGACATCGATCTGCGCGTGGCGGCGGACGGCTCGAATGGCATTTTCCACCTAGACGTCGACGGTGTCCAGGTCACGTCGTCGATCAACGTACAGACGACAGGCGGCACCAGCAACTGGTCCACCTTGACCATTGAGGACGTGTTGCTGATGGAAGGTGCACAGACGGTGCGCTTTCAGGCGGACCAATCGGGATTCAATGTCGGCAGCTTCGACTTTACGTTTACCGGCATCCCCGCTGATGAGGTGGACATGGCGTACTTGACAGCACGCACGCTCAATGCCAACCAGATTGCCTTGACGTTGAACAAGCCGATCAGCCAACCACTCAATGCCCAGGTGTCGGATTTCCAAATCTTCGACAGCGGTGTGCCGCTTGCATTCAATGCCTTGAACATGAGTACCGAAAACGACCAAACCATCGTCTTCGACATGGATGAGCTACTCTTGGCCACGCAAGACTTGACCATCTCCTACACGGGTTCTGGCATTACAGCTGCTGATGGAAGCAGTTTGCAGCAGTTCACGCAAGAGCCAGTTGATAACACGCTCGATTTCGTCTACCCGATTCCTGGTTGGATTGAGGTTGAGAATTTTGTGGAAGCCGAAGGCGTGGAGATTGAGAGCACCACGGATGTTGGAGGCGGCCTGAACGTCGGTTACCTCGATCCGGGAGATTACATGCTGTACGATGTGAATGTCTTGTACAGCGGCGATTACGACGTTTCGTTCCGCACGGCGTCACAAAGTGCAGGCGGGGTAGAGTTGGTGTTGCTGCACGACAGTGGCATCAATACGTACGTGTGCGAAGCTGAATTCCCGTCCACTGGCGGGTGGCAGACGTGGCAGACCACCACGGAGACGGTTACCCTCAATGCGTCCGGTGAATACCAGTTGCGCGTCCTTGTGACCGCGGCGCCGTTCAATTTGAACTGGATTGAATTCAAGTATCTCGGTGACATCGACGACGATACCGCGTTTGAATTCCCATACCAAACCGTGGTGGCCTACCCGAACCCGACGGTGAGCGAGGTCAACATCGCTTTCGGTCTGTTCTTCCGCCAAGACTTGACCTTGAGCATTTACGACAACCGCGGCCGTCCAGTTTACGGGAAGGTCTTCCGCGACGTTTCCACCATCCAAGAACGCATCGATGTAAGCGATTGGGCCGCCGGCCTGTACAACGTGTTCATCCTGCGCGAAGACGAAACGGTGGACGTCGGGCGATTCATCAAGATTCCCGAATAAGCGGGGACTCAATTGAAAAGAAAGGGAACTGGTTTCGTACGAGTTCCCTTTTTTGTTTTGGGCAAATAGGCGGGTAAGCAGGCGGGCAAACAGATCGGCGATCAGTTGCAACCCCACTCGGAAATCAAGGAAAGAAAAAAGGGAACCGGCGCATGGCCTATTCCCTTTTCTCGTAAAAGGATGTGCTTGATTAGTCAGCAATCAAACGAATGGTCCAGTAGGCTTCACCTGGGTTTTCACCGTAATCAACGGTGATGGTCAAGCGCTCAGCATCGTTGTTGCTGTACTCGTACACCTCGTAAGTGATGGTAGAGGCTGGCGTACCGGTTCCTTCGTTCGGTAATTCACCTTCGTTCGAGGCTTTGTTGAAGCCGATGTAAGCACCAAGGCCGTTGACAGTGATTTCTGTACCGGTTGTTGTGAACGCGTGCGTTCCCGATCCAAAGACGTCAAACGGAGCGACCAATGACTCGTCGGTCAGGCATTCGTTGTTACCGCCCATGTAGCCTTCCGCCCACACGTCGCCTTGCGTGTCGATGACGAAGGTTCCGTCATCGTAGAAGATGAATTCATCATCCATCTGGCAGTAGCGCTCAACGACGCCTGCAGCGTCCAAACCGCCCCACCATTCGCCGCTTCCTTGAGCAGGTCCTACGATGTACGAGCCTTCACCGTCCAATCGCCACACCTTGCCCTCTGCACTTGAGAGGTCTGCAGCAGTGAATACAGCTGAACTGATAGAGATGGTTTCTGTGGCTTCATCGGTGGCGAAGTTGTCGTCACTGACCGTCAAGGTCACCGTGTAATCGCCGTCCGCCGCGTAGGTGTGAACCGCGTTGTAGTCGGTGCTGAAGTTGCCATCACCAAAGTCCCAGTTCGCAGATGTAGCGTTATTCGACGTGTTGGTGAAAGTCACTGTGGTTCCTTCTTTGACGTAGCTGAAGCTCGCTGCAGGACCTGCGATCGGAATGGGAGGAAGGTCGTTGGCATCGTGATAGTGCACGAGGTAGAACGTCCAAGCCGCGCCGTCAGGCATGACCAAAGCGATTTCCATGCGATCTGAATTCGCACCTGTCTCCATGTTGAGGACGGTGTACATCTTCGTTGAAACGGGGATGTAGCTGTCGCCGTTGTTCGTCTTCTGGGCGAGACCAATGTAAGCGCCAAAGCCCTCGATGGTGATCATGCCTTGAGCTGGGTCGAAGCTGTAAGTGTAGTCACCTCCGTCTGCAAAGGCACTCAAATCCTCGCCATTGGGACCAACAAAGAGGTCAGGCGTGGTCTCGTCGTAGCATGTTTCGAAGCTGTTTCCGAGCCAACCGCCGTTGGCGTCTGAATCGACATACAAGGTTCCGCCGGTGTTCTTTTCCCACGTTCCGTCGGGATTGAAGGTGTACGCATCATCGAGGATGCACGGACGCTCACCCAAAGGGGTTACGCCACCGAATGACCACCAAGAAACATCACCCGGTCCGGGGCCGATGCCCATGGCAATCGCTTCTCGATCGAGATACCATGTCTTACCCTCTGCGCCTGACAAGAACATCCCAGCGGTGTTGGGGTCAACGATGTTGATGGTCTCTGTACGTGAGGCCGAACCTGCAGCGCCTGTAGCCGTCAGTGTGACATCATAAGTACCACCCGCTGCGTACGTGTGCACGGGGCTCTCTTCGGTGCTGGTGTTGCCATCGCCGAAGTCCCAAGCGTAGGAGCTTGCGTTTTGCGAGTAGTTGGTGAAGGTGACCTCGGCCCAGTTGCCTGCGCTGATTTCGTATTGGAACGTTGCGACGGTATCGCCGGGTTCCTCCGGATCGTCCTTCCGGCATCCGGTCAAAACGAGACCGCCCAATAGGGTGAGCCCGAGACCGTAAATGAATTTGTTGAGGTTCATTGGATTAGAATTATGAATGGTTGTTATGATCAATCAAAAAGGGAAGCATCTGGGTACGTGGTCATGCCGTTGGCGATGACAGTCTCTTCCAGTGCAATGGGAAGCCAGAGGCTCTCGTCGTCGAAATTACCTTCTTTGTCACCGTCGCCAACGAACAGGCTCGATTCCGCGCGTCCTGAGCGCACGAGGTCAGTCCAGCGGTCGCCTTCGCAAGCGAATTCCGCACGGCGTTCGTACCAAATGACGTCGAGCAGGCTCATGCCCTCATCTGCCATCAACTGCGATGCGGTGCGGAATGTGCCGGCATTGTCGCCAGGGCCAGCAGCGCGCTCGCGCACGGCGTCGATGTGGGCCATGGCAGAGCCGTCGTCGCCCGACCCGCGGTGCAAGGCCTCAGCCAGCATCAGCAGGACATCGGCGTACCGGATGTAATGCGTGTTCTGCGCCTTCGTCAAGTGCTCGTTGCCGCCGTTGATGTTGGTACCGGCAAACGCTTTGAAGTTTTGGTACTTGGCTTGGAAGTAGCCCGTGTAGTCGATGGGGTTATTCTGGGTCGCGTCGACGATGGGGTCACAGGAAAGTCCTGCATCGATCATGTCTTGCTCCAATGTAGCCTCCGACGAAATAGCCACGTCCCGGCGGAAATGATCGTCATCCAAGAAATGGTTGTACAATCCTTCTGTAACAGACAGGAATCCCCAGCCCGCTTCCAAGGTAGGGTGATCTGCGCACAAGCCGCGGATGCCGCACAATTGAATAATACCGTTGCCGTCGATTCCTTCAAACCAACCCCAATCACTGGTGTAGAGGGGGTTGTGCTGTATTTCAAAAACGGCTTCGGTGGTGTTGCGTGTGCCTTGGGTGTAAAGCGATTCCAAATCGTCCACCAATTCGTACGCGCCCAAGTCCACCACTTCTTGCAGCACCGATGCTGCAGCATCAAATTTCGTGGCATCGTCGCCGCTGAGGTCTGCCCAGTAGAGGTAGGCCTTGCCCATCAGTGCCAAGGCGGCACCTTTCGTGGCACGTCCTTCCTGGCCTGAAACCGGCATGACGGGAAGTAACGCTGCCGCATCCTCGCAGTCATCGATGATTTGCTGCATCACCTCGGAGAGGGTATTGCGCTGCAAACTCACTTCGTCGGGGGCCAATTCCTCGGTGATAACCGGGATGGGACCGAAATGACGGAACACTTCAAAGTGGTAAAACGCCCGTAGGAATTTTGCCTCCGCGAGGTACAATTGCACTGCATCGGAAGACAACGCGGGGTCACTTGTGTCTGTGTTGCTCAACAGGCTGTTCACCCGGTTGATTCCGATGTAGCTGCGGCGGTAGAGGGGGTGAAGTACGGTGTTGGTGTTGGTTTCCGTGAAATCATCGAATTCCTGCCATCCGGGCTGGTCGTTGTTGGAGGGGTCGCCACCGGCGTTGGCATTATCCGAGCGAATCTCACCAAACATCACAGGGGAAATCCACTGCCCATAGGCCATGGTCCAACCGACCGGGTCGTAGGCACCAATGAGTGCTTCGGACACGTGCAGTTCCGTTTGGTAGTAGGTGCTTGACAGGACCTGGTTCACAGGGTCCACTTGGAGTCGATCTTTGTTACAGGCTCCAAAGCTCAAAGCGAGGGCGAGAAGGAGCGTTACTTTGCGTAGGTGCTTAATCATGAGTTCTGAGCTTTAGAATGAAACGTTGAGGCCCGCACCGATGGAGCGGTTGTTCGGGTAGAAACCTTTGTCGATGCCGGTATCCAAGATCCAGCCACTGGTCCCGATGTCGGGGTCAAATCCGCGGTACTTGGTTAAGGTGAAGAGGTTGGTACCCGTGAGGTAAATTTTGGCCTCCTTCATGTTGAATTTCTCCAAGATGTTCGCGGGAACGTTCCAGCCGATTTGCAGGTTGCGCAGGCGGAGGAAGTTTCCGTTTTCGAGGTAGAAATCCGAAGGACGCTGGTTGTTGTTGGGGTCCGTTGATGTCAAACGCGGCAACTCCGTGCTGGGGTTTTCCGGCGTCCAACGGCCCAACCAGAAGCTCTGGTAGTTGGAGAACGTGACGTCTGAACGCTCGTACGTGCGGTAGATCTCGTGGCCGATTTGGGCGTTGAAGATGGCGCTTGCGTAGAAGTCTTTGTATGTGACGCTGGCGCTCAAGCCGATGATGTGCTTGGGCCAAGGGCTGCCGATGTCCGCGATGTCATCGGAGTTGATGGTGCCGTCGCCGTTGGTATCGAGGAATCGGATGTCCCCAGGAGCAGCATTGGGCTGGAGGAGGTCACCTTCGGCGTTTACGTGGCTGAAGATTTCGCCTTGGTTTTGGAAAATACCGTCCGCTTGGTACCCCACGAAGTGGCCTACTTCGTACCCTTCGGTCATACGTGTAATGGCCGTGTTGCGAACGGGCCAGCCCCAACCGTTGAGGTAACCGGTTTCACCGGCGACACTGATCACTTCATTCTTGAAGTGGGTGTAAGTCAGCTGGGTGTTCCACTTCAAATCGCCTTGACCGGCGCGGTAGCCCAAGACCAGGTCAATCCCTTGGTTGCGAATCTCACCGAGATTGGAAGTTGGGTTGTTGGTGGCACCGATGTAGCCCGGAATCTGCTGCGTCATGAGCAGGTCTTTGGTGGTCTTTCGGTAGAAGTCCGCTTCAACGGTGAGTTTGTCGTCAAACATTCCGAGTTCGACACCGATATCGATTTGCTCACTCTCCTCCCATTTCACATTGGGGTTGGGCGGCGTGGCGAGGGCCGTACCGGTGTTCAGGGTTTGGCTTTCCGAACCGAAGGCGTAGGTGAATACGCGTTCAATGCGGCTAACGTAGCTCAGCGGCGAGATGCGGTCCGAGCCATTGATCCCCCATGAAGCGCGCAGCTTCAGGAAGCTAACCGGCTCGATGGTTTCCATGAACCCTTCTTTGGAGGCAACCCAACCGACCGAGGCGGAAGGGAATACACCGAACTGGTTGCCCGGGCCGAAGTTTGACGAGCCATCGCGGCGAAGCGTTGCAGAGAAGAGGTATTTCTCATCGTAGTTGTACAGCACACGTCCGAACGTGCTTATCAGCGCGTAGTGTACGTTCGCTCCGCCGAAAGTATTGTCTAAGGTGTCTTGGCCAGCATCAAGGTACTGGAAGTTGGGGTCGAACTGATTGTCAATCGGTAGTTCTGAAGTTGAGCCGCCGACTTGTCGGAAGTCGTTGGCCCGGTAGGATGTGCCGGCGAGGAGATCAAAATTGTGCTTGTCCTTGGAGCGTGTGTAGTGCGCCGTGTTTTCCCACTGGATGCCTTGGAAGTTTCCAGAACCTTGGCTCACGTCGTTGGTCAGGTTTTGCGCGGCAGGGTGGAATTCATAGGTCGGGGTGAAGCTTCGGTAATCCCACCAGTTCAGGTCAAAGCCGATGTCCGTTTTGACACTGAAACCGTCAAAGAGTTCGGCTTCGAGGAAGAAGTTTCCGATCATTTGGTCCGATTTGCCATCGCCATTAATTAGCCACAATCGGCTGAGAGGATTTATGTATTCCTTTTGCACCCATGGGGACTGTGCAAAGCCGTATTGGCCGACATCATCGTAGACCGGCGTCAGGGGATCGTAGGCAAAGGCATCAGATTGTACCCCGCCGAACGCGCTGTTCGTTCCGATATTGTTGTTGTCGGTACGGTTGAGGTTGAGATTTTGGCCGATGGTGATGAAGTCCTTGTACTTCTTGGAGCTGTTATAGCGCACCGAGTAACGTGTGTAGTTGGACTTCTCCCCACCAATGACTCCCGTCTGGTCCCAGTAATCGACCGAGAGGTAGGAGTTCTTGGTGGTGGCCGTCAAACGGTGATTCACCACGGTTGCTGGATTGAAGATTTCATCCATCCAGTTCGTGTTGGCCGTCAATTCGTCGCCCATGTTGGGGAAACCCAGTACATCGAGTGCAGAGGTCTGGTTGCTGTTGGCAAACTTTTCTCGGATGAGCATGACGTAATCTTCCGCACCGAGCATCTCGGGGAGCTTCCACGGCTGAGAATTCAAGTAGCTCGTCTGGTAGCTGATGGTTCCTTCGTCCTTACCGCTGCCGTTCTTGGTGGTGATGATGACGACCCCGTTTGCTGCACGGGCACCGTAGATGGCACTGGAGGCCGCATCCTTCAATACATCAATAGACTCGATGTCGGCAGGGTTGATGTTGTCGATGTTGCCAAGTTGCAGTCCATCTACGATGAAAAGTGGCGAGTTGTCACCGTTCGTGCTGATACCGCGAACGAGTATGGACTTGCCAGCACCGGGTTGTCCACTCGATTCATTGACAAGCAAACCGGAAGTTTGGCCTTCCAGCGTCGAAATGACGTCCGGCACGGGAATGCCCTCGATGTCTTCCGCAGTAACTTTGGCAATGGATCCCGTCGAGACTCGTTTCTTCTGTCGGCCATACCCTACGACGACCACTTCGCCGACGAGTTCGGCGTCTTCCACCAGCACAATCGCCAAGGGCTGCGTGTTGGTAATCTCTTTGATTTGCGCCTCGTAACCGACGAAGCTGAAAATCACTTCTGTGGGAAGCGATTCTACGGTCAACGTGAACGAACCATCGACACCGGCGTTAGTGCCGTTCGTGGTTCCTTTTTGAATCACGGTCGCGCCGATGAGCGGCTCACCGGTCGCGCCATCGGTGATGGAGCCGGTGATGTCAACCTGGGCAATCAGCGGGGTGAATCCGCCGAGCAATAGCAATGCCAATACCGCCAGGACACTGGATTGCATTCGAATGAGTTTCGGAAGCATAGGATTTGGGTTAGAAGGTGTGGCGGCCTCTTCATTGAGCTGCGCAGAACCACAATTTGGGCGAAAGTACACGATTTTGTTGATAAAAAGAACCCAGGTTGCACAGGGCGGGTAATGCATGTAAAAATGAGGTGTGTAACTACGACAGGGTTTGCCGAAAAATCGATGCAGATGCATTCCTTTTGGGCGCCTTCGTCGCATTACCTTGCCGGTGAAAACCTGCGCCCATGAACCTCGTCCTCCGCATCGCTGTCATCATCTTGACCATGTTGTTTTCGCTGGCGTACATCACGACGCGCACCATTGCACCAGAATACGATTTTGAGCATTCCACAGAGCAGGTCGATGCTGACGTGGAAGTTGTGTTCGATGACATGGCGGTTCCGCACATCTATGCTCATTCTGAATCGGACGCGATGTACGCATTGGGTTATGCACACGGTATGGAACGTTTGTGGCAAATGGACCTGCTGCGGCGTGCAGGTGCGGGAGAACTTTCCGCCCTTTTCGGCCGGGATATGATTGAGAATGACAAGTACCTGCGCTCCCTGGGCATGCGTGAAACGGCCATTCGAACGGTCGAAACGCTGGAGTCTACAGCTTCGCCGCAGGTGCTAAAAGCGATGAAGGCCTACTTGGCGGGCGTGAACGCGTTCATTGGGACCAAGGAGTTGCCGTTTGAATACCGGCTGATCAATGCCAAGCCCGAACCATTCACGTTGCGCGACGTCTACTGTGCCACCGGCTTCATGGCCTATTCGTTTGCCATTCACCTGAAAACCGAGCCCATCCTTGATTGGATGAAGACGTCGCTGGATTCATCCTACATCTCGGATTTGGCTTGGGGGCAAGCGGACTTCACCCACATTTCAACTGGTGATACGGCCCGTGACATTTCAGGGCTGGCTTCTCGGGTGCATTCCTTGGATGCCTCGCGCCCCGTGCCGCAGTGGTTGGGTTCGAACGCCTGGGTGTTGAGCGGTGACCGCACGGCCTCGGGCGAGGTTGTTTTTTGCAACGACGCCCACATGTCCTATGCTTCGCCTTCGGTGTGGTACGAAGCGCACATCGTGACGCCCGACCTCGAATACTATGGGAACCACATCGGCGGCCTGCCATTCCCGGCCATCGGCCACACCCGGGATCACGCCTGGGGCATCACGATGTTTGTTAACGACGAAATCGATTTCTACAGGGAGACCATCGACGGCAATCGCTACCTGCATGGCGGCGAGTGGCTGCCCTTGGAAATCACTACCGAGGTCATCGAAGTCGCCGGAGAAGAACCGGTTGAATTTGAGGTGCGCAAAACCCACCACGGGCCCTTGCTCGAAGATGATTTGGCGATGTGGTGGACCTTCAATCACTACCCTGAAAACCGCATTCACGAGGCGTTTTATGGGTTTTCTCGGGGGAGCGGCATCGAATCGTTTGCCGCCAGTGCGGAGCTGGTGCACGCTCCGGGCATAAACGTGATGTACGGGGATAAGAAGGGCGATATCGGTTGGTGGGCGAGCGCCAAGCTGCCCATTAGGCCCGACCACGTGGACACGAAGGTGGCCATCGACGGCACCGACCCCGCCAATGACCCCACAGGTTGGTATGGATTTGACATGAACCCAAAGCTCATCAACCCCGAACGCGGTTTTGTCTACTCGGCCAACAACGCCCCCCAGCCCAACGACAGCGTTCGCTACCCCGGGCACTATTACGCAGGGAATACGAGGGCGACCGGCATTTTCGAAGCGCTTTCTGAGCCCAAAAATGATTGGACGGTCGCGGATGCCCAGGCCATTCAGTTGGATCACCACAGCCCAGTCTACCGACAGAACGCTGAGGCGCTCGTGGCTTATGCCGATGCGGCCGGCGCTGAAGTGGAGGACTTCATGCGCGGATGGGACGGAGGTCATGGGGTTGAAGATGTGGCTCCGACGCTGTATTACCGGTGGATGTACCGCACCATTCAGGGGGCGATGTACGACGAGTTTGAGCGGGCTGCCCGCGAAGGGTCTGCCCAAGAAAAATTCGAGTCCTGGCACAAAACCATCGTCTCGGAGAATTCGTTCCCGCGCTTGCTGGCCAACCCCAATAGTCCGTGGTGGGACGACGTCCGCACTGAAGAGGTGGAGGATGCTTCGGCCATTGTGGCCGCCGCGCTTGAAGCTGCTCGAGCGGACTTGAAGGAGACGCTGGGCGACAATGTGAGTAAGTGGCACTACGGCCGCCTCCATACGGTGGTGCACCGCCACGCGATGACCGATGCGCCCCTTGTCGGGGATTTCCTGAACGTCGGGCCGTATGCCCTGCCGGCCGCCAAAGACGCACTGAATAAGTACGAGTTCAAGTTGAAGGAGGCCGTGAACTACGATGTGTTCTCTGGCCCTTCGATGCGCACAGGAATCGATTTTGCAGACGTTGACGCCGCTGAAAGCATCCTCCCAACCGGACAATCCGGCAACGTATTCAGTTCGTTTTACGACAACCAAGCGGACCTTTATCACGCCGGTCAATTCCGCAAGCAGCGCATGGATCGAGCGGACATTGAAGCCCACGAAACGGCACGTGCGCACTTCCGTTTCGCAGATGCGGCGGAGTAAATTATATTCGGACGACCAAAAACAAATCCATGCTTCGTTTTTCCCTTATGGCCTTTGCGGGCCTCATGATGTGCCTTCCATTGAACGGACAAAATGCGCTCGAAGACCTGATTCAGGGGAAGATTGACCAGATGTCCCACCTCCAGAAAATGAACCAGATCCGACGGAACTCCTTCTGGACGACATCGGACAACGAGGTGCTTGGTATCCCAGGATTCGTGATGTCGGACGGTCCGCATGGGGTGCGTTTTGTGGATGCGACTTCCTTTCCGACGGGCATCGCGATGGCCACTTCGTGGAACAAGGAGATGATGTTCGACATCGGCCGGGCCATGGGACGGGAGTTTCACGCCTACGGCAAACACCAGCAGCTCGGTCCCGCTTTGGACTTGTGCCGCGATCCGCGCAATGGGCGCAGCCCGGAGACAGGTGGGGAGGACCCTTTCCTGTGCGCGCACATGAACATCCCGCTGGTGCGCGGCATTCAGACCGAACCGGTCGTGGCGACAATCAAGCACTTCAACGGCGTCAACAAGCAGGAAAATCGCCACGCGGTGAATCACCTCATGAGCACGCGCCAATTGATGGAGCATTACGGGTACAATTTCCGTCGCGTGATGCAAGACGCAGGTGCGTTATCGGTTATGAATGCCTACAACCTGGTGAACGGGAACAAGAGTGCGGAGAGCACGGAATTGCTCACCGAAATCTTGCGGGACCACTGGGGTTACCCGTTCTATGTGGTGTCGGATTGGGGTTCAGTCTGGGATGCAGAAAAGGCCCTCAAGGCCGGCTGCGACTTAGAAATGGACGTCGATGAATCGGAGTACGAAGCCCACCTCGAGGAGTTGTATGCTTCGGGCGACATCACCGATGCGGATTTGGATGCCGCGGTGCGCCGCGTGCTGCGAACCAAGTACATGGTCGGAATGATGGATAATTTCCCGGTCGGAAACCCTTTCACGGGCGCCAACGTCCCCGAGCACCAGCAGCTCGCACGCGAGGCAGGCCGGGAGGCCATTGTCCTGCTCAAAAACGAGGGCGACATCCTGCCGCTGTCAGACGAAGGTATGACTGTGGCCTTGGTAGGGCCAAGCACCCAAGTGGCGCAACTCGACGGATTCGGTAGTAGCTGGGTGGATCCGCCATACGCCGTAAGTCCTTACGAAGGGTTGGTCAATCGCATCGGAGCTGAGCACTTGACCTGGGCCTACGGTTGCGACATAAACAGCACGGATACCTCAGGCTTCCAGGCGGCACGTGACGTCGCTGCAGCAGCCGACTATGTAATTTTCGTTGGGGGACTGGATCAAACCCAAGAAGGGGAAAACTATCCGCCCGGACCGGTGGACCGCACGAATGATTCCGTGGAATTGCCCGGTGTCCAACAGGATTTGATCAACGCCTTGGCTGAAGAGAATTCCAACGTCGTGGTCGTGTTGAAGAGCGGTGGCATTTGTTCCATCCCTTCGGCTATTGACAATGCTCGCGGCTTTTTGTACGCCTTCTACCCTGGAATGGAAGGAGGCAACGCCATTGGCGACGTGCTCTACGGCGACTACAACCCCAGTGGAAAGCTGCCGGTGACCATGCCGGTGGACGATGTGCAAATGCCGGCCTGGAACGACAGTTTCTCGGACGATTACAATTGCGGCTACCGGTACTATGACGAATTGGACCTGACGCCGCAGTTTGCCTTTGGATTTGGTCTCAGCTACACCACGTATGCCTACAGCAATTTCACGGTCAACGGGCCGGCGCTCCCGGTGGGCGAACCCGTGCAATTCAGCGTGGACGTCACCAACAC
>DJYV01000073.1 GCA_002448555.1 Flavobacteriales bacterium UBA6969 | reverse complement strand
ACGGAGGCATGGACATGAAAGTGGGCTTGGGCAATGCGTTCACCTTGGACATGACCCTCATACCGGATTTTGGTCAGGTGGTCACCGACAATTTGGTTTTGAATTTGTCCCCGTTTGAAATGCAATTCAATGAAAACCGCCAGTTCTTTCAGGAAGGCACGGAATTGTTCAACAAAAACGGCACGTTCTACTCGCGGAGAATCGGGGAAAATGGACGCTTGATCAATGCATCAAAAGTTTCGGGGCGGCTCGCGAACGGCTTGGGATTGGGGGTGTTGCAGGCGTTTGCAACGGCCAACGAAGACTCCTCCCTAACCTCGTACACCGTCGCCGTTGCCGATCAAAACCTGCCCAACAACGGGTACGTGACTTCCACCACTTCGATGGTCATGCGGGAAGGCGCAGGCTACGATGCCTTGGTGCAATCCGGCAGCCTCGAACTGCGCAATCCAAATAATACGTGGAGCGTTCAAGCGAGCGGGAGCGTCAACCGAAAATTCGGCGCGGATGAAGCGAGCGGCGATGAAGGACATACGTACAATGTGTCCCTGAGTAAAATGGCGGGCAACCTGACCTTCAGCGTTGGGCATCTGTTGGAATCTGCGACCTACGACCCCAACGACCTGGGCTTCCTGCAGGCCCCCAATGAAATTGGAACCTTCTTGAATGTCGATTACCGCGTATTCGAGCCACGGGGCCGCTGGAACCGCATCACCACCTCGTTCAACGCCTTCCTCAACCAAGTGGAAACGCCGCGGATGTTCAACAACGTCTTTCTCTCCGCTCGTTGCCGCGCGACCACCCTCGCCTTCAACACGTGGAACCTCGAATTCAACAGCCAACCCACTGATGGCAACAACATCTTCGCTTCCCGAATTGACGGTTTGGTCTGGCGCGAACCAGCATGGTACAGCGTCAACGGATGGTACAGCAGCGACTACCGCAAGCGCATTGCTGTGGATGTGGGGTATTGGCATGCCGGCGGGGCCATGTACAGGGACTGGAAAGAGGATACCTACCGGGTCGCTCCGCGCATCCGGGTCAACGACCGCTTGATGATTCGGTATGTTTGGAAAATCATCGATCGGCGGAACGAGCGCGGATGGGCCTTTCTGGATACCCTTGAAGACGGGACAGACGTGAGCATTTTCGGCAAGCGCCGCAACCGCGAATACACGCAGGTCCTCAACGTCAACTACATTTTCACCAACCGCATGAGCCTATCCACACGGGTCCGCCATGCTTGGAGCCAAGTCCGGTATGACGCCCTCTACCCGTTGCTGGAATCGGGGGTCATTTCGGAAACACCCTACACGGCCAATGGCAACGCCGACCGCGAAGATTTGAACTTCAATGCGTGGAGCATTGACATGGTCTATCGATGGAATTTTGCCCCGGGTTCCGAGTTGAACATCGTCTGGAAAAACCAATTGTTCCAAGAGACGCGACTGGGCGATTTCGAAGTATTCGCACTGCCCATTTCGTACGGTGAAAACTTTAATCAAATGATCGAATCAGGGTTTTTTAATAGCCTATCTATCAGGTTAATATCCTTTATTGATTACAGTCGTTTCAAACAAGGATTGCGCGGATTCGAGAAGTAGCCTCAATCCTCATTCAAACCGTACGGTGCCACTCCACACCGCCTCGTTGCCCACCTCATCTCGCGCCCGAATTTCGAGCCGCTGGGTCCGATTCATAGCATGCTGGCCATCGGCCAATTTGTACCAAATGCGTTCGCGTTTAGGATCCCAGCGAAACAGGATCCAATCCCCATCCAAGCGCGCTTCCCACGACTGAATTCCTGCGAGGTCGTCCGCAAGGTTAAAGCGCAATTCCCCAAACTTTTTGACAACGACTTCCCTTTCCAGCGCAGTGCGGTGGCGTCGGTGCGGGCGGATGGAGGGCGGCACAGTATCCACGGCGATTCCAAATTGCCCGCAGGTTTTGGTCGTGAATTCGAAGGTCCCCTCCGGCGTCCATTTTCCCGTGAGGGCTCCATCGATGTCACCGTTTCGATCGTGGCGGGTTACCAGGGTCGATTGCTGCAACGAATCCGGAACCGCAACGGAAAGTGAAACCACCATGGACTTTGACGCAGGCAGGCTTCGATCCCCAACGACCCAGCGGTCCACATCTTCCATTCGCTCGAACGGAAAATCAAAATCCTCATAAAACGTATTGCGCGGAATGCGCACGCCCGCGCCATCCTGTTCGACGGTGTGGTCCCGATCGTAAGCGTAACCTTGCCGCTGCGCGCCTCCCTCCTGGGCGGCACTCCAAGCGGCCGTCCATTCGATGGACCGAGTATTGCCATGCACGTCCCACAATTCAATCCGAACAGGAACCGTGTCGTGGCGCGTCATGCTGACGGTGGACCAAGCTGCATCGTGCACGGGCAACCGGCTGCCGGGGAGGCGGTGCATCCGGTATGCTTGATTGCCTGTCCGCTCCCACGCATCGTAATACGCAAGGGCATTCATGTCGCGGTTGACGGCAAAATCCAACGTATCCAACTCCCAAGCGTGCCGACGCTCGTCGTTGATCCACAACTCTGCGCGGTAAATGCCGCAGCGGTTGCGGGCGCCGTCCAGCCGATCCAGCGCCTCAATGCCAAAGCGCGCCTCGCCCGCAATGCGCACCGTTCCCGCTGCCGGCGAAATGAGCTGTGGTCGGGAACTGCCGTTGACGCGGCTGCCTCCGGTAGGTAGCACCCACAACCCGGACAATTCCGGTGCCACCGAATCGGGAACGTCAAACCCCCAGAACAGTGGGTTTACCGGACGCTGCGTTGCGGTCTCGCGCACTTCGAAGTGCAGGTGCGGTCCCGAACTGCCCCCTGAATTACCCGACCAACCGAGGGTGTCGCCTTGTTCAAATGCGAACGGACGCTCCGGCGCCTCATCCACTGCAAATTTCTCGCGCTCGTATTGCCGTTCGCGCGTCCATTGCTCAACATTCGGAGCAAACCGCTGAAGGTGCGCATACACCGTTGTAATGCCGGTTGGCCCCGACAAATAAAGCGCTCGGCCATAGCCGAATGGAGAAACCTTGACCCGCGCAATGACGCCATCGTGCGCAGCAATAACGGGCAATCCCTCCCGTCCCTCGGTCTTGAAATCCAGACCGGTGTGAAAGTGATTTTCCCTCAGCTCGCCAAAATTTCCCGCCAAAACCAACGGAATGTTCAGCGGCGCAATCAACCCATCGCGTTGCCCATACCATCCTTTCCGATCCTGCTGCGCTTGTGCGCGCTCAGTCATTCCCGCAACTCCAAGAGTCAGGAAGAAGGCCATCCACAAACGAAAACGGAGGTTTTGAACGTTCATCAACATGAGGGCTGCAAAACTAACATAGGAACCCAACGTGAACGCCTATGATTTAGCGCCCGCAATCCGTAAGTTTGTCATGAACCCTGCACAATGTTAGATACGCCCACCTCACCCCCTGCACCGCAAACCGCACAAGTCCAGCTTGAGCAGTTCATGCACCGTGTGCAGCAGCTGATGGCGGCGTACGAAACCCAAAATGCAACGTTGCAACGCCTGAAGGAAGAATTGGCGGCGCTCCGGCTTGAAAACGAGAAGCTGACGTCCCAAACCGAGGCACGACCCCCCGAGGAAGTTGGGCAATTGCAGTTGAACGTTGTGGAGGGCTCAACCCCTACTTTTTTACCCCAATCACATCAATCAGACTCCCCAAGCATTGACCGCCAAGCGGTTCAAGCGCTTTTGAGTGATATAGAGGAATGCATCGCAATCTTGGAATCTTGATGGAAACCGTACGACTCAACATAGCCGGAAGGGAATACCCATTGCGAGCGCCCGCCTCCGAGGTCGAAAACCTCCGGCGAGCCGCAGCGACCATCAACGAGCAGTTCGATGCATTCAAGGCGCAGTTCAACGTGGAAGACCCCGTGGATTTGCTCGCCATGACCGCCTTGCACCTGGCCACAGAAGGTCAACCGAAGGCACAGGTCATAGCAGCAGCCACCGATTCGCTTCCTGAAGAAGCCCGAGAACGCATGGCCGAAATCTCTACTCACTTGGAACGCCTGCTGGAAGTCTGATGCACACCAGCATCACATGGATACCATATCAATTTTAATTGGCGCACTGGGCGGCTTGGTCGCAGGAGGCGGTCTTGGCTACGTGTTGTTCAACCGCCTGCTTTCGAGCCAGAAGGATGAAATCCTCTCAAAGGCAGAGCAACAGGGCGAGAACATCAAGGAGAAGAAAATCCTCCAGGCGAAAGAGCGCTTCATCCAGATGAAGGAGAAGCACAACGCCGAAATCAAGGAGCGCACTTCCAACCTTCAATCGAAAGAGGACAAGGTGCACAACGAGTTCAACAAACTCAAGAAGGAACAAGACCGTGTCAAGTCCAAGGAGCGCTACATCGACAAGGAACAAGAGAAAGTCCAACAGCGCTTGGACGCCCTCGAAAACAAAGGCAAGGACCTGGACAAAGAGCGCCAGCGTGCTGTGGAGTTGCTGGAAAAAATCAGCAACATGTCAGCCGGAGAGGCACAGGAGGCCCTGAAGGAACAGTTGCTCATTGACGCCAAGTCCATCGCCGCCACCCAGGTGCAGGACATCTTGGATGACGCCAAGCAAAAGGCCAACCACGAAGCCAAAAAAATCGTCATTCAGACGATTCAACGCGTCGCCACCGAGCACAGCGTCGAGAACTCGGTTTCAGTCTTCAACATCAAGAACGATGATGTCAAAGGCCGGATCATCGGCCGGGAAGGACGAAACATCCGTGCCCTTGAAGCTTCAACCGGTGTTGAATTCATCGTGGACGACACGCCCGAGGCCATCATCCTGAGCTGCTTTGATCCAGTGCGTCGCGAGATTGCACGGTTGTCTTTGCACCAATTGGTCACCGACGGGCGCATTCACCCGGCCCGCATCGAGGAGGTGGTGGCGAAGGTGACTAAGAAACTCGAAGAGGAAATCCTCGAGATCGGAAAGCGCACCTGCATCGACCTCGGCATTCACAACATGAAAGGTGAACTCACCCGCATGGTGGGCCGCATGAAATACCGCTCTTCCTACGGCCAGAACCTGCTGCAGCACTCGCGTGAAGTGGCCAACCTCTGCGCCACGATGGCCGCTGAATTGGGACTCGACACCAAGGCTGCGAAACGCGCCGGCCTCCTCCACGACATCGGAAAGGTCAGTGACGAGGAAAGCGAGTTGCCGCACGCACTGCTGGGCATGAAAATCGCTGAGCGCTGTGGGGAAAAACCCGATGTGCTCAACGCCATCGGTGCCCACCACGACGAAATCGAAATGACCACCCTGTTGTCGCCTATTGTGCAAGTCTGTGACGCCATCTCCGGCGCACGACCAGGCGCACGGCGCGAGATGGTCGAAGCGTATATTCAGCGCCTCCGCGACCTCGAAAACCTCGCCCTCGAATTCCCCGGGGTTACCAAGTCCTTCGCCATCCAAGCTGGACGTGAATTGCGCGTGATGGTCGAAAGCGACCAGGTATCGGACGACCAAGCCGATCAACTATCACTCGACCTCTCGCAACGCATCATGAATGAAATGACCTACCCCGGTCAAGTGAAGGTCACGGTCATCCGGGAAAAGCGTTCCGTGAGCATCGCCCGATAAACACCCCATGGAGCGCCGGATACCTGCTTTTGCATCATCCATCCGATGGCAATCGGCAAATGTGGTGAGCCAGGTATTGCTCCAATTGTTCTTCATCATGGTACTGGCTCGGCTGATTTCCAAAGCCGACTTTGGCGTCATGTCCATCGCGTTGGTTGTTGTCGGATTTGTGGAAATCTTCGCCCAAATCGGAATCGGCCCATCCCTCGTGCAGCGCAAGGACCTCCAGCCTCGGCACATCCGAGCAGCCCTGCAATTCTCGCTGGGCTTGGGCGTCGCATTTTTCGCGTTGATGTACGGTACCGCCCCGCAGATTGGCGTCTTGTTCAACAGCGATGCCCTCGTCGAGGTCTTGCGGTGGATCGCTTTCAGTTTCATTCTGTCGAGCATCGCTTTGGTCCCGCGCAGTTTGCTTGTGCGCCACATGGATTTCAAGAGGTTGTTCGCTGCGGCCATGATCGCCATGGTCATTGGCAATCTGGGCATCGGATTGGGGCTGGCGTATGCCGGCTATGGCGTTTGGGCCTATGTCGCCGCCCTGCTCAGTCAAAATGCCCTTCTGGGCCTGTGTTTCTGGTGGATGCGCCCACCAGGTACGGAAGGCCTGTGGGGCCGCTGGCAATGGACCGACCTGCGGGAAATGTTGGCCTATGGAGGCCGATCGACGATTTTTAATTGGTTCAATTACGCCGCAACCAAAGCCGACACGGTGCTTGTGGGAGAATTTGCTCAGGCCAATCCATCGACTGGAGGCGGCTGGACCGCGACCGGTCTGTACGATCGCTCGGCGCATTTGATGTCCCTGCCCATCACCATCTTGGGAAAACTCGGGGACAGCGTCCTCTTCAGCGGCATGTCGGCCTTGCAAACCGAATGGCAGGCACTGCAGCGCGTGGTCTCCCGTGGCATCGCGCTCATTGCGTGGCTCGTGATTCCCGGCAGCTTAGCGCTGGCGTGGTTCGCTACCGAAGTGGCGGTGCTGTTGCTCGGGGCCGAATACGCAGATGCCGGCCCGATTGTGCGCATCTTGTTTATCGGGGTCGCCTTCCGTTCCCTCATCAAGTTGGCTGATGCCGTGGTCCGGGCCACCGACCAACTCATTCCCGCCATCGCCATCAAGATCGCCTACCTCACGGGACTTATCTTAGCCATATCGAGTGTCTTGCGCACGGGCGGTGGACTGGAAGGTGTCGCGTGGGCGGTAACGGTCTGCACGGCGCTCCAATTTTTGGTGTTCTACGCCTGGCTTGGCAGTGCCCTGCGATGGAAACGGCTCGCGGCGTTCCGCGCAACAGGCGCCGGCTGGATCGGGGCGCTGCTCGCGGTGCCCGGATACGTTGCCATCGACTGGTTGATGCCGGATTGGCAGGTGGATGGCGTCGACCGTTGGAACTTGATTTTGAAGGTGCTCATGATTGCCGCATGGACGGCTTGTGTTTGGGTCGCCATCGCCCTGCGATCCCCTGCTGTTGTCGACGGTGGAGACCTTGAACTTCGCGCAACGTGGACCGCTTATCTTCCCAAATGGCTCGGAAAGCACATCGCGAAATGACGGCCCCGCTGTCCCGTTGGACGACTGCATGGATTGCCTTTTTGCTGCCGGCGATGGCGCTGGCCCAATCCGATACGCTGCGCGTAGATAGTGTGGTGCCTGTACCCGCCCTGCGCGTCCGGAGTTTCGCTGAAGCCAGCCTCGTGGACTCGCTCTGGTCAGATTCCTTGTGGGTCTGGAACGGACCGTGCGACGGCGCCGTGCGTGCATTTCGATTTGAATTTCCCGACAGCACGTATTGCCGGGTGGATTTCCCGTGTGCGCTGGAAGCAACGCAACCGACCGGCCTCAATGCTCCCCTGACAGCTGCTGTCGGCGGCGGCACTCAGCGGCAAGCGTGGACCGGGCAAGCATCAATCGCACGCATCGATCTGGAAGCCATGGGACGCAAGCTCGTCGCAACAAGCTGCTTCCCTCCTGCTTCATCCGCCAAATTTGAACAGCTGCTGGCGGCGATGGAGGGCGCTGTTTTTGAATCGGAAAAATGCGCTGTCCTCGGTGAGGCAAGCGCAAGATTATGCTTGACCCGTCCTCAAATGCGTCAGGCCCTGAGCCTCATTCCGAGTGAAGACCGCAGGCTCGAAACCATAGAGCGCATCTCCCGGTCGGACACCGAATGGACAGAACCCGAATTGCGGGAGTTGTTCCAATTGAACTTCATCCTCGAGCGGGCGTTGAAAAGGTTCGCAAAGCGTTGAAAAATCGACCTGGATTTGACGGTTTTCACAACCGTGCGCCGGAACTTTGCAGCATGAAAATCCACAACTTCTCCGCGGGGCCGTGCATCTTGCCCCCTGAGGTACTCCAGGAGGCTTCGGCTGCAGTCAACGATTTCAACGGACTGGGCCTCTCACTGATCGAAATTTCCCACCGAAGTAAGGACTTCGTTGCGGTGATGGAAGAAGCTCGCGCATTGGTAAAGGAGCTCTTGAACCTGCCCGAACGGTTCGATGTGCTGTTTCTTCAAGGTGGAGCGAGCCTTGGATTTTATACGGCAGCTATGAACTTGCTGCCGGAGGGAGGGAAAGCTGCATACGTTGACTCCGGCACGTGGTCGGCCAAAGCCATCAAGGAAGCCAAACACCTTGGCACCATCGATGTGGTCGGCTCGTCCAAGGAATCCAATTACGATTGCATCCCCGCGTTTGAGGCCCCGGGCTCTGACGTGAGCTACCTGCATTACACCTCGAACAACACCATTTTCGGCACCCAATTCTCGGGCACACCCGAAGCCGGTGTTCCACTCGTCGCCGACATGAGTTCGGACATTTTCTCTCGCACATTCGACGCCAATCCCTTTCACCTCATCTACGCTGGGGCCCAGAAGAACATGGGGCCTGCAGGCACGGTGATGTACGCCTTTGACCGCGAAGCCATGGGCCGCACCGGCCGCACCATTCCGTCCTACCTCGATTTGACGGTCCATGCGGGGAAAGACAGCATGTTCAACACGCCACCGGTCTTCCCCGTCTACGTCACCTTGCTCACCCTGCGCTGGATGAAAACCAACGGCGGGGTCGCGGCAATGCAGCAACGCAACGAGGCCAAGTCCTCCTTTATCTACGCAGAAATTGACCGCAATCCGCTGTTTGAAGGCCACGCACACGTCGATAGCCGTTCGCACATGAATGCCACGTTCCGTTTGACGGATGAAACCAAAGCCGAACGCTTTGACGCCTTGTGGCAGTCCGCCGGCATCAGCGGTTTGAAAGGACACCGCAGCGTAGGCGGCTACCGCGCTTCCATGTACAACGCACTCCCCCTTGATTCAGTCCAGACGCTTGTTGACGTGATGCAAGCCCTCGAATCCGAAGGATAACCACACTTAAAGAACTCCCCACCACATGAATATTTTGGCCAACGACGGCATCAGCCCCGCTGGGCTTGCCGCACTCGAAACTGCCGGACACCGCGTTTGGACGGACTTTGTTCCCGCTGAAGAACTCGCAGAATTCATCAATTCAGAACAGGTAGACGGCCTGCTGGTCCGCAGTGCTACCAAGGTTCGTGAGCCGCTCATTGACGCGTGTCCAAACCTCAAATTCATCATCCGAGGCGGGGTAGGTATGGACAACATCGACGTTGCGTACGCACGGTCGAAAGGAGTACAGGTCAACAACACACCCGCAGCCAGTTCACAAAGCGTCGCAGAATTGGTCATGGGCCACCTTTTCACCTTGAGTCGCTTTTTGCACGACAGCAACCGCCGCATGCCGGTGGAAGGCGGTGAACAATTCAAGGCCTTGAAAAAAGCATACGGCAAGGGCCGGGAATTGCGCGGCATGACCCTGGCCGTAGTCGGCTTCGGCCGCATCGGCCAATCGCTCGCCCAATACGCGATCGGCTGCGGAATGAAGGTGATTGGTGTGGACCAAACCACCGGAACGCGCGCGCTCACGGTCGACATTGCCGGGCAGCAGGTTATCGTTGACATTCCCCTCGTCACCTTGGATGAAGCCCTCGCAGCAGCGGACGCCATAAGCTTGCACATCCCGGCTCAAGTCAATGGCCAAGCCGTCATCGATGCTGAAGCCATCGCCAAAATGAAGCCCGGATCGCTCCTCCTGAATGCCGCACGCGGCGGCGTAGTGGACGAAGACGCCATGCTTGAAGCCCTGGATTCGGGCCAGCTGGGTGGCGCAGGTGTTGATGTATTCGTCGGTGAGCCCAAGCCTCGATTGGATGTGATTCGGCATCCGCGCATTTCGCTGACTCCCCACATAGGTGCTGCCACCGGTGCTGCTCAGGAGCGCATCGGTTTGGAAATTGCCCAGATTGTGCAAGAAATTAGCGCAAAACAACCCGCTTGACCTGGTTCAATCCGTTCCGCATCCTCGTTCCTTCCAAGGACAAACCCCATCTGGTCGCCTCCCGCTCCTATGTGAGCTACGGGAAGGCAGAATTGCAGGATAAACTCGACCGCAATCCGTATTCGTACCTGCACGTAATCAACCCGGCTGGAACGGGCAAGGCGCCTTTCAAACGTGGGTCGGAAGCCTTCTACGGTTTGGTCCGTGAACGGTTCGAATCCTTCGTTGCGAAGGGATGGCTCACGGCCGATGACGAACCTTCTTTCGCGATTTACCGCCAGGCTTCTGAACACCACACGTGCACGGGCGTCGTGGGAATTTTGAGCGTGGATAGCATCCGACAAGGCCGCCTAAAACTGCATGAGCAGACGCTCGAAAAGCGGGAGAAACTGTTCGCTAAATACCTCGACACCGTGGGCTGCCATGCAGAGCCCGTTCTGTGCATGTATCCCGATGGTAATGCGCAGGGCACGGATACGTCGGCCTGGTTGGATTCATGGACTGCGGAGCATCGCCCAGACATGGACTTCAGCACAACCGACCGCATCCGCCACACGGTGTGGTTGGTTCGTGCGAGTGAAGCCAGCGACTTCAAACCCTTGCTCAACGCCATCCCAGCGATGTACTTGGCGGACGGCCACCACCGCATCGCTTCGAGCCTTCGTCTGGCTGAGAAACACCCCGATGCGCCCTCCAAACAACACGTCTTGGCGTATGCCGTTCCTGCCTCCCAACTGGCCATCCGCCCCTACCACCGCGTTTTGCGTCACCCCGGCTGGGATGTCGCCCGATGGGAGGAGGCGTTTGATTCTTTGAAGGACTACCTGAGCTGGCAGCGCATTGCGGAAGATGCACCCGCGCTACGAGCTGTCGGGTGCATCCATGTGCATGCGCCCCAACAATCGTGGGCGCTGGCATGGAACGAAGAACTTCGGATTGCGGGTACTGTAGACGCCGAAGTGCTGCAAACGCATGTATTCAAGCCGCTTTTCGGTATTGAAGACGCCAGAAACGATGCCCGATTGTCCTACGCTCCTGACACCCTGGACCCTGCTGCATTGAAAGCCAAATACGCCACTCCATCAGATCAGGTCTTGTTCGAGTTGCTTGCTGTCACGCCGGAGCAACTCAT
>DJYV01000008.1:633-11709 GCA_002448555.1 Flavobacteriales bacterium UBA6969 | reverse complement strand
AACCAGGAAGTAATCGATGGGTACTGCCATGCGTTCTACCACTCGGCCGACGAGGTCATATGACCTCAAAATTCGCTGTTGGTCTTTGGCTTCTGAATTGTTGTAATTGACGAACCTCGTTTGATTTGTTAGGCGTTTTTGGTAATCCAACGCCTCACCGCCTTGGTCCAGCAAAATTTCCGCTGAAGCGGCGTAAATGTCTAGCTGGCGGTGGGTAATGATTCGGCCGGCTGCATAACCAGTTGCTGAAAGCACCACAATCAACCACCAATTTTTTTGAAGCAGCTTGAGGTAGGGCCGGATCTGGCTCATCGAGATGAGCTCGTTGGATCGCTTTTGTGAATCAGCCATGCGGCGGCAATTTCGCACTTTTCGTTTGAGAAATTCAAATAAAGAGGTGAAACGTAATTTTGAAGCATGGAAGGATTGCATCCCACAGATAACACACAGGTTTGGCAAGAAGGAGCATGCATGGAGGGAGCAACGTGGGGTTCCCTGCCCGCTTCTTCCCGTGCATGGCTCTACACGGCCGACCGCGTCTTACAAGAAGAAGAGCAAAACGCGCTCCGTTCGGGCATCGAATCCTTCCTCACCGAATGGGTCGCCCACGGTCAGTCTTTGCAGGCAAGCTGGCGATTAGAGGGAGGGCGCTGCTTGATTTTTGCGCTCGACGACCGCAGCCCAAACGCCACAGGGTGCTCCATCGATGCCAAAGTGCGTTGGCTGCAGGCATTTGGGGAGCAATGGGGGGTGGATTGGATGAAGCGCAATACCGTTACTTATTACGAAGAAGAAGCCAGCGCGTGGAGCGAAGTGCCGCTGGCATCGTTTTGGGCAGCGCGAAAAGCGGGGGTGGTGGGTGACGACACGCGCTTGGTCAACGCGGTGGTTTCCAGTAAGTTGGAATGTGATCCGACGCTGGTGTGTACATTCAACATGAGTTGGCACGAAGCGATGTGGCGTTAAGCCGGTGAATGTGCAATTTGTTCATTCTCAAAGGGTTTAGTTTAGGTAGGGGTTTACACTTTTCGGTCAATCGGGCTGAAATTCGGGTGAGAACAAGTAATTAACCGACCAATTTAGGTTTGCTAGGCAAAATTTCTTTTGTGAAATATTGGATTTGAGAAAAGCCTCGACTACATTTATCGCGATAATGTAGCGTCTCCAAGTTGAGACCTGCGGTTTGGCTGTTGGATATGTGGCGGATTCGCCACCGTCCGATCGTCATTTTAAAGCCCTCGAAACGTCGGGGCATCCAAATTGTCTGAGAATTTTAACCAAAACCAAATCAAATGTTTAACACGTTTAAAAGGTGTTGTGGCATCGTAGCGATGTTCGCACTTTATCTCTATTCGGCCCCTGCCGCGTTCGCGCAGTGTGACGGGACAGAATTAACCATCACCCTCGACTTTGACTCCTATGCGGCCGAGGCCTCTTGGGAATTAACCTCGGATAGCGGTGACATCATCGCTTCTGGAGTTGGTACTGTCAACAATAGTTCCGAAACAGCCACAGCTTGTGTCACGGATGGTTGCTACACCTTCACCATGAACGATAGCTGGGGTGACGGAGGTACTGCGTATTCCGTCGCTGATCCTGATGGAAATGTGTTGGCCAGTGCCGGTGCATCTGATTACGCTTCCACAACTTCCGCTGATTTCTGCATAGGTGACGTAGCAATTCCTGGTTGCACCGACGAGACTGCTTGTAACTACAACGCGGCAGCGACGGAAGACGACGGATCGTGCGCTACAATCGTAATGAACTTCTCAACGTCCGGGGACACTTGGACTGGAGAAACAGGTTACAACGTGGTCAATAATGACACAGGCGAAATCGTTGATAGCATGACAGCAGGTTCATACAGCGGTGGCCTTGTAGACGTTTGCGTTGCTGACAATGCTTGCTACTACATCGTTGTAACAGATTCGTTCGGCGACGGCAACGGAACAAGCGGTTCATGGTCGTTGGATTACAACGGTGCTAGCGTTGTCTCAGGTGGAGGCAACTGGGGTGCTGCTGACACCTCTGACAGCTTCTGCTTTGGTCCTGGCTGCTCTGATGCTGGTGCGTCGAACTTCTCGCCAACCGCAACGAGCGACGATGGTTCTTGCGAATACTTTGGTTGCACGGATGCAACAGCGTGTAACTACAATGATGCCGCTACAAACGACGACGGTTCATGCGCCTACGAAGGTTTGACAATTGCTATTACCCCCGACAACTGGCCTGGTGAGACGTCTTGGTCTTTGGTCAACGACTCTCTCGAAACAGTTGCTTCAGGTGATGTTGCAGGTGCGGATCTCTGTTTGCAAGAAGCGTGCTACACGTTCACCATCTTCGATTCGTTTGGTGACGGCATTTGCTGCGGATTCGGTCAAGGTGGCTACACGGTGACTGATGACGAAGGTCAAACTTTGGCTGCTGGCGGTGAGTTTGGAGCATCTGAAGCGACAGATTTCTGCTTGCCTGCAGTTATCGGTTGTACGGACGAGATGGCCTGTAACTACACAGGTGCAAATACCGATGACGGTTCTTGCGATTACTCATGCATCGGTTGCATGGATACAGCTGCAGCGAACTACGACCCAACAGCTACGCAAGAGAACGAAGGTTCGTGCATCTACTGTGAAGCAGGTACATATGTTGCGATTGTTGAGATGTATGATCTGGGCGGCGACGGATGGAACGGCGCTTCTTACTTTATGGACTCATTCGACGGAGCAACTTCGTTGACTGGTACATGGGACGACGCTGATTTGTACATTGCTGACGTAGCTACCGATTTCCACTGCATTCCACTTGGCTGCTACCTCTTCACTACTGGCGGCGGTACTGCCGATAACGAAATCGCTATTGTTTTGACGGATCAGTTTGGAACCGTTTACGGTGACCAGGTTGCTTCTGGCTACTACGGTCCACTCCCTCCCCCAATTGGATTCCCAAGCGGTGGATGGTTTGTTGACTTCGGTTTGCTAGGCGATTGTGATTTCGAAGGTTGCACAGACCCAACCTGCTTCAACTACAATATTTCAGCTACTATCGATGACGGATCTTGTATCTGTCCTCCGCCAAACAACGCAATCGCTGACGCGGAAGCTGTTGCTTGTGGTATGGAAGTTTCAGGTTCTTTGGAAAACGCTTCAGATGTGGAAGGCGTTTCCGGCGCATTTGCTGGAACAGTCGTCTCAACACCAGGTGTTTGGTACGAGTTCAACGCGGATGCTGATTACCAAGTGTTTGCGAGCACATGCAATACTTCAGCATCTATTTCCGGATTCGCTGACCCTGTCGGAGATACAAAACTCCACGTGTTCGTCTACAATGACGAGGGCGAATTGGAACCAATCGTTGGCAATGATGATGCATGTGGTTTGTACTCAACAGTGGCCTTCTTGGCGGAGACTGGACAGAACTACTACATCTACGTATCTAAGTTCTCTGTATTTGGATCTGGCACGGAATTCTTGCTTGATATCACTTGTGAAGTTTGTGACGATTTCCCATCGAACGATTACTGTGCAGATGCAACTCCACAATTGGACGACGTAACTTTTACAGGATCTGTATGCTGTTCGAATCCTGCATTGATTCCAGCCTTCGGCGGCACGGTCTACGGTGTTTGGTTCACATTCAACAGCACGGATTTTGCTTCAGGCTTGGACTACGATACCTTCTACTTTGATTTGACCAACGTAGATTCTGGCAACTTGTCTTTGACCATCTACTTAGACGGTGGTGACTGTGAAAGCATCGGTGGTTTTGTTGGATGCTTGTTCACGGGACAGTGCGCCGGTTCTATTGAAGCGTTCATCGATCTCGTTCCGAACACGGATTACTACTTCTTCGTAGGTACGACCGATCCTGCTGAATGCGGAACTTTCGAGTTCACCACGACGGGTATCTTCCTTGGCTGCACAGACCCAGCTGCGGATAACTACTACGACTTGGCTAACCAAGATGACGGTTCATGTGAGTACTCAAGCGTTCCTGACAACGATTTGTGCGAAAACGCATTCGACCTCCCATGTAACGCAGGTTACCAAGAAGGCTCAATGGGTGGCGCAACCGGAACAGGTTCTCCTGTAGACATGGGTAACCCTTGCGAAGCAGGTGAAACCTCTGCATACGTATACGCTGGTGGCGGAACCTTCGATGGCGAAGTTTCTTGGAGCATCACCGATGCTGCAGGCAACGTTTACGATGGTGTAGCTGGTGAAACGTGGATTTGCGGTATGGCTGCTGGTTCTATGACGTTCGACGCGTTTGACTCTTGGGGCGACGGTTGGAACGGAGCAGTTGCCAACGTGTACTACGAGAACAACCTGATCATCGATAGCTTCACATTTACGAGTGGTAGCTCTGCTTCTACAACAGCTGTTGCTGAAGCCGATGGTACAGACGACCTCTCACCAGCAGGTGTATGGTGGACGTTCGCGGGTACGGGTGAATTGCATACGTTGAACACATGCGGTTCTATCATCGACACACGTGTGTGGGTATACTCATCTGCATCGGCGTCTTGCGGAGTGTATGATCTCGTATCTGACGTGAACGGAAACCCAGCTGATGTTGCTGGTTCATTCGAGGGCTGCGGATTCTTTGATCAAGACGACGCTTACGTTGAGTTCATTTCTGACCCATCATTGTACTACTTCGTTTATGTTGGTTGGGACCCATCGCCATTTAATGGCAACGGTACGTACCAAGTTGAGTTGGAGTGCGAAACTGTAATCGAAGGTTGCACCATCAGTGCGGCTTGTAACTATAATCCTGATGTGAACGTTGAAACAAACGAAGTCTGTGAATACGTTTCTTGTGCATGTGATGATAACCCAGGTGGTACAGCACTTCTGGTGAACATGTACGACTCGTTCGGTGACGGTTGGACAGGAAGCAACTCTGGTTCTCCCGGTGGATACGAGATCTTCGATGCCGATGGCAACTCAGTTGCTGCGAACTACATCGACAATGCATTCTACCAGGTGGATGAAGACAACTTCACCGGTCCGGAATACGGATTGGATGTATTGTGTGTCGACCCAGGTTGCTACACTTACGCGTTCACAGGTGCCTTCATCTGGTTCGGTGAGCAGTCTTGGAGTTTGACTGATGGAGAAGGAAACCCAATCCTCGAAGGAGGTGCGAGCGGTTCTTTGTCAGTGGATATCTACCCATTCACTGCAGGTGCAGACATCTTGTGCGGCTGTACAGATGACTTCGCTTGTAACTACGATCCCGATGCCACTACGGATAACGGAACGTGTGAGTACGAAACATGTGCTGGATGTACTGATCCAAGTGCTTGTGATTACGACGAGACAGCGACCATCGAAGACGGCTCTTGCTGCTACGATAACTGTGTTACCATCACCATGAACGATTCGTTCGGTGACGGATGGCAGGGTGCTGAGATCCTTATCACAGATTTGGACGGCAACGTAGTTGTACAGACCAGCTTGCCAAGTGAGTTTGGTGTTTCGTTCGGTGAGGAGACTTACTGCCTCGCGAGCGGTTGCTACATCGTATCTGTTGGTGAAGACACCTGGCCTGGTGAAGTGTCTTGGACGATTTCTGGTGTCTTCGGAGGGGTGCTCTCTGGAGGTGTAGAATTCGGACCTGAATACGTCAGCGTAGGCGGTAACAACTGCATCGAGGGTTGTGACGTTGAATGTGCATGTAACTACGATCCAGCTGCGAATATTCTCGTCATCGAGGAGTGTAACTTCGACGATTGCGCAGGATGTACGTACGCGGATGCATCCAACTACGATTCAACTGCCAGTGTTGATGATGGTACATGTGAATTCGACTTGTCGAACCCATGCCCAGCTGACATCAACGAAGATGGTTCTGTAACGACTGCTGACCTCCTGGTATTCTTGGGAGCGTTCGGTACGGTTTGCGAATAATCGGATAACAACGAATAGAGAAAGGGCTCGGCTTCGGTCGGGCCCTTTTTTTGTTCATACCTCGTGCTTTTCGTATCTTAAAGTGAGATGAAGTTCCAGAGCGGAAATAGCCGAAAGGCGCATGTGAGGTGTTTGATGGTGGCATGTGCAGTTGTCATACACAGCTTCGGATCTGCGCAGCTTGTGGTCGATGCCATTGGATCCGAAGTGGTCTCCGATCACACCGGGGGGTACTTGGGTACAGGAGTGAGTTTTGCGGATTTCAACGGAGACGGGCTGGATGATTTGACGTTTGGCCATCACGATGGTGCATTGTCATTTTATGCCGGCAATGGTGACGGATTCGATCCCATTGATTTAGGATTGGAACTTCCTACTTCGGAAGCCAAGGGAGTTCTGTGGGCTGATATTGACAACGATGACGACCAAGATCTATTTGTCGCTTATCGGTTTGCCCCCAATAAGCTCTGGCTGAACGATGGTGAAATGGGCTTCGAAGACGTAAGCAGTTCATGCGGAATTGCTCAAGACAACCGCAGGAGTTTTGGCCCGGCATTTGGAGACTTCGACCGCGACGGATTGTTGGACTTGTTCGTGGCCAATTACGGATATGCGGTGGATGTTCCACAGGACAATGAGCTGTATCGCAATGTGGGCGGCGGACAATTCGAAGACGTCACCGCTGAATTTGGCCTTGACGGCGAGAACCTGCAGTCGTTCCAGGCCACATGGATGGATGTGGACCGAGACGGGTGGTTGGACCTGCATGTGATTCGAGATCGCCTGATTTTCCCTAATCTGTTTTACCACAACAAGGCGGAAGAGCAAGGTGCTGTTTGGTTCGAAGAAGAGGCGCAAGAAAGGGGCATGGACGCCATGCTCAACTGCATGTCTTCCAGTCCACACGATTACGACCGAGACGGTGACCTCGACCTTTTCATAGCGGGCGGCTTGGAAGGTAACATGCTGCTGGTCAACAATGGCGACGGATATTACACCGATGCGACCAACGACCTTGTGCAAATGAATGAGGTCTGTTGGTCAGGGCAGTGGTTGGATGTAGATGCAGATGGTTGGGAAGAGCTGCACGTCGCCACGGGTTTTGCGAATTACACGGATTATCCCCAAGTGCTCTTTCAATTTTCGGATGAGCCGGACGCTTTGTTTCGCAACGATGCGGGCAATTTGGTGGAGGCTGGGGAATTGTATCAAAGCGAAAGCGCGCTCGCTTTTGCTACAGTCACCGGAGATTATGATGGCGATGGCTTCGTCGATTTCGTTTCGCATCAGGTTGGACCCCATCCAGAAGTACGACGCAGCATTCCGAATGGCAATGCCGGTATGCGCATCCTTTTGCACGGAACCGCGAGCAATGCCGATGCGGTCGGCTCCAAAATCGAGCTGTGGGCAGGTGCGGATTATTGGTACCGGGAGACGCATTGTGGAGAAGGCTACCTCGCGCAGAATAGCCGTTGGGAACATTTCGGCCTAGCGAACCACACAACTGTGGATTCCATCAAGGTCCACTGGCCGCTGGGCTCCGTGGAAACTTGGCATGACGTTCAGGTACAAGCCACATTGGAACTGACCGAGGGTTCTGCGTGTGCTCCGGATTGTGCGGGGTGCACGTACGATGGCGCATGCAATTATGATCCCGACGCCTTCATCGACGACGGGTCTTGTGACTTTTCGTGCCTGATTGAGCAAATGGTTTGCGGGGAGGGGTTGATGTGGGATGCAACTACGGCTCAATGCGTGCCGTCGTGTGCAGCTGATTTCAATGGAGATGACCTGGTTGGCGTGGAGGATTTGTTGCTCTTTTTGCAGGCCTTTGCCGTTCCTTGTCCCGATTGATGGGGCGCAAGAGGAATCGCCTTGGAATTGATGGGCTTCCGCTTTATCTTTAAGAACCTGCGAGTACTGGAGCCGTTTTTCGAAAGGTTTCCGCATGTACTGTGCCTTCCAATTTGCTTCAAAAGAAAGCTGGTGGACGTCGTTCCATCAGCTGGACTCTTGCGCCCGATTGCGCGGAGGGATGCGGAGGAGTCTTTCGCTCGTGGGCGCTACGATTCTGGCCTTCGGCGGCCTCGCTCAGTTTACCGATGTAAGTACGGAGCTGTCGCTCGCCACCCACCACTACGGCGGATACCTTGGAGCTGGTGTCAGCTTTGCCGATTTCAATGGTGATTACATCGATGACCTGACGTTTGCTGATTACGAAGGCAATCTGAAATTCTTCGCTGGAACAGGGGACGATACGGGGTTTGTTGAGGTTGATTTTGGGATAGGTGACTACGAGGAAGAGGCCAAAATGGTATTGTGGGGCGACGTAGATAACGATGGCGATCAGGATTTGTTTGTTTCGTACCGGCACGCCTCGAATAAACTTTATCTGAGTAACGGAGAAGGAGTCTTGCAAGACGTGAGTGCAACATCAGGGCTCTCCCAGTCGGAACTCAAGAGTTTTGGTGCGTGCTTTGGGGATTATAACAATGACGGTTTCCTCGATTTGTTCGTAAGCAATTATGCCCATCCCAATGATGCAAACCAAGCAAATGAACTCTACGCAAATAATGGGGACGGGACGTTTACGGAAGTGACGGCGGCAGTGGGGATGCTCGGTAGCGGTGCCCAAACCTTCCAAGGTCAGTGGACGGATTTCGACGGGAACGGCATGCTCGACCTGCACGTCATTCGAGACCGACCCCAATACGCCAACTATTGGTATGAACAGCAACCAGCCGGAGCTATGTTTTTGTTCGTTGAGAAGGCGGAACAGATTGGTCTTGATGTAGGAATCAATTGCATGTCCACATCGGTCGGTGACTTTGACAATGACTTGGATCCAGACGTCTATTTGACAGCATTCCCTGGCGACTTGAACTGGCTCATGGTCAATGACGGAGCCGGGACTTTCGGCACAGAAGATGAAATGGGCAATGAGCCCATGAACGACCTGCAAGTCGATGCGACCTGCTGGGCAGCGAACTGGCTCGATGTCGATAACAACGGTTGGGAGGACCTCCACGTCGCAAATAGCTACAGCGTGTTCACGAATTACCCCGCCATCTTAGAGATGTTTCCAGATGAGCCAGACGCTTTTTTTTACAATACGGATGGTGTATTTACCGCTTCTGAAGACTCCTTGTTTCAAACACAAAGCACCTTGTCTTTCGCCACTGCGACGGGGGATTACAACTGCGATGGTTTCCCAGATCTCGTTTCGCATTGCGTAGGTGAATTTGCCCAAGTTTTGCGGGGAACCCCGAATGCCAATCACTGGATTAAAGTCCACTTAGAGGGCACGGTAAGCAACCGAGATGCAACTGGGGCGAAGATTATCATGCACCCGGCTATAGGGCCTGCACAACTGCGGACAACGTATGCAGGTGAGAATTACTTGGGCCAAAACAGCCGGTGGGAGAGTTTCGGGCTGGGGCAGAATGCGTCCATTCTCTCGGTGGAGGTGCATTGGCCAAGCGGCACCGTGACATCCCACAGTGACTTAGCGGTGGACGCGCACTGGGCGCTGAAAGAGGATGGAACAGCCGTGCAACTGTGGGAACAAACTGTAGATCCATGTGAGACCGGAGACCCCTGTCCCGGATGCACGTATGAAGAAGCGTGCAATTATTCTTCAGCAGCGACCTTGGACGACGGTTCGTGCACGTTTGGCTGTTACGCCAGTGCGGCGGCGTGCGGACCGGGAACGGTTTGGGACGATGCCCTCGAAATGTGCGTTGCAGATACCTTGTGTCCTTACGATTTCGACAATAGCGGTACGGTGACCATTTCCGATCTGCTGATCTTCTTGGTGAACTTCAATCAAACGTGCCCGGAGTAGGCAGGTGCTGGTCGAGCATGTAGACCGCGGCAGCGAAGGTGGCGGCCCCGAGTTCGAGTTCGCGTTTGTGCACGTTCTCGAAGACGTCCTGAGAGCTGTGGTGAAAATCAAAATACCGCTGCCCGTCGGGACTCAATCCCATCATGGCCGGCCGTGGTTCCAACGCCTTCAAAGGTCCGATGTCCACACCGGCACCCCCGCGTCGAAACTGATGCACATTGTACGGGTCAAACAACGAATTCCACGACTGGATGAGCGCTGTGGCTTCGTCGCCGGCATCGATGCGGAATCCCCTCGGGACGAATCCCCCGGCATCTGATTCGAGCGCTGCGACATAGCGCAAATTGGTCGTAGTGTGGTCTTCTTGGGCACGCGCAGCGTAGGTCTTGCCGCCGCGGTTACCATTTTCTTCATTGATGAACAAAACGAATCGAATGGTCCGTCTTGGGGTGTAGCCGAGCGCCTTAAAGATGCGTAGCACCTCAAGTGTGTGCACAATGCCTGCGCCGTCGTCGTGGGCGCCTTCCCCGATGTCCCAGGAGTCGAGGTGACCCCCCAGCGTGATGATTTCATCGGGCAATTCGCTTCCGCGCCAATCGCCGATGACATTGCCTTGTTCCACGTCGGGGAAAGCGCGGCAATTCATTTCCAGCACCACTTCTAAGTTCGGGTTCGCTTTGAGCTGATTTGCGAGCCAGCTGGCGTCCACCGTTGAAATGGCCGCACTAGGGACGCTGTCGGTGCCTTCTTCGTAGTACATGGCGCCGGTGTGCGGCAACGTATCCAACGCGTGGGTCATGGAGCGGACCAGTGCGCCAACGGCACCGGCCTTCGCTGCAGCGATGGCGCCACGGCCGCGTTGATCCACGGCGCCCCCATAGGCGGCTCCGGTGTTGATGAGTACGGGATCCATAGGACGATTGAACAGCACCAACCGCCCTTTCACTTCGTCCGGCGGTAATTGGCTGAGCTGTTCCAGCGATTTGACGTGCACAAGACGCGCGCGTAGGGGGCGGTCGTTCGGGGTGCTGACTGATCCGCCAAGTGCTGTGACGCGAAGCGGGTGCTCCTCCCCATTGATGATGGCCGTGGCTTGCGCCACAGTCCCCCGTGTCCAACTCGGGACCATCACCGGCATGACCCAGACGGAATCGGCACCGTACCGTTCGAGTACGCCTTGGCCCCATTGCATCGCGTCGAAGGCGCTTTGTGAGCCGCTCAGGCGATGGCCAATGTCCTTGGTCAACTGGCGCAAGTTCTCATGCGCCTCCCCGCGGGCGAGGGCTTCGTCGTAAATCGCTCGGATGAAGGTGCTGTCAC
>DJYV01000008.1:0-288 GCA_002448555.1 Flavobacteriales bacterium UBA6969 | reverse complement strand
GGTGTGCTGCAGGTGCAGTTCAGGAGCTTGCCCATGGGTGAGCGGGGTGAGGCCGCCGAGAACAGCCAAGAAGATGAGGATGCTGCGCATGCCCGAAAATACGCCAAAGGACGGGCCCTACTCAAGCGGTGCTGTACCTTTGCTTCACATTCATTTCACCATGCGCCACAACCTTTCCGAAACCACCGAATTGCTGCGGGACCGCCGCAGCATAAGTCCCGAGCGATACTCGTCGCGCAAGGTGCACAGGGAAATTGTTGAGCAGGTCCTGACCAACGCCACGTGGGC
>DJYV01000124.1 GCA_002448555.1 Flavobacteriales bacterium UBA6969 | reverse complement strand
CGGCATGGCCCCTCCATCAATGGCGTCGAAGACGATGCTGTCAATGGCGGCAGTCGTCGAGATGGGTGTGGCAGAAAACCCCAACCGCATTCGTCCCATCCAGGGCATTCCATGGCCCAATGGGAAATGTTCGGTAGCGACCGGCAAGTGACCGCCTGCTGGGCCTGCACCAGTCAAAGCATTCGCTACCGCCTCCACGGTGCGGCTGTCGTCCTGGTAAGCGACGAGGACGGCGTCGCTTAAGGCGATGGCCGCAGGCAAGCGATTGAGCAGGTAAGGGCTGCCGTAGATGACCAATGCAAACGGTACGTTGCGCTTGTGCGCCTGCGCAGCGCATTTGGCAATCTTGTCGATGGCTGCGTCCGTCACCCCGTGCCCTTTCGCAGCCCGGTGCGACGTGCCGCCAATGTGCAGTACCACCCAGTCGGGCTCACTGCCCAACGCCTCGTCCAGTTGGCTGATGCCTGCGGACTCAAACGCTTCTTTGGTCAAAGCGGCACCGTTGACTTCAGCCTTGGAGCCCAAGATGGATTGGATGAGCCGGCTGCTGGTTTCTATCTCACCCGGGTCGAATCCCACGAACACCTGTTCCACGCGCCGCATATGCGCACCGAAAGGAAGTCCGGGGGCGTCGTTTTTGACGGCCGTCAGAGCCTTGCTGATCACTTGGCGATGCATTGCTTCGGCCGCGTTGCTGTCCCAATGGCCTTTCGGTAATTGGGCGGCTTTTGTCCATGATTTAGCGGCCAACACCCGGTGGCATTTTTCCGCGATGAGCGCGGAATCCAATCGTCCGGTTCGGACTTGTCCTTCAATCTCATCCAGCGTTGCAGCGGGTTCACCCGGGAATAGCAACACGTCGTTTCCAGCGAGCAGTGCATCCGTGTGAGGCGTGGAAGTTTGAGTGAACGACGTAAATCCCTTCATGGTCATGGCGTCGGTGAACACCAAGCCCCTGAAGCCCAGTTCTTCACGCAAAATCCCTTGAACGATTGAGCGGCTCAGGGTGGAGGGTTGGTTGGGTTTAGAGTCGAGCGAAGGGATGTACAAGTGCGCGGCCATCATAGCGCCCGCGCCTTCCTCAATCATAGTTCGGAAAGGAGCGAGTTCAATGGAATCCAGCCGACTCCGATCGTGTCGAATGATGGGCAGGGCATAATGCGAGTCGGCATCTGTGTCGCCGTGGCCGGGGAAATGCTTGGCTGTGGCGAGCACTCCGACGTCTTGAAGGCCCTTGGAGTAGGCGCTCCCCAAGACCCCAGCCAATTCGGTGCTGCTTCCAAATGACCGGCTGCCGATAACGGGGTTGGCCGGGTTGCTGTTTACATCGACCACAGGGGCGAAGTTGACGTGCATGCCCAAGGCTTGTAACGACCGTCCTACCTCACGACCAAAGGCGCGGGTCAGGGCTGTGTCATTGGCTGCGCCGAAGGTCAAGGCGCGTGGCCAAGAACGCGTCGAATCGATGCGCATGCCCAAGCCCCACTCGGCATCGGTGGATACCAGAAGTGGAATCTGAGCGCGGTCTTGCAATCGCCGCAATCGCTCTGCGTAGGGCGCGGGTGCGCCTTGCATGGCGATGACGCCGCCCAACTGATGCGTTTCGACCCAGCGCTCCATCTCGTCCCAGTTCTCCCGCGTGGCATGGGCATAAATGGGCGGCATGAGCAATTGAGCGATTTGCTCGCGCAATGTCAATGTGGCCAATACCGAATCGGCATAGGCCGTGTGCGGCTCGTCGAGAAAATCAGGCAGCTTCGCTTGTCCGAAAGAGGGCGTGGAAAATTGAAACAAGGTGCTAGCAAGCACAGCGGCCATGAGGTTCAATCTCATTCGCTCGCCATCGCTTTGCGCGCATGCACCAACAAGAACTGGAACTGTTCCTCGTGGGTCAAATGGCTGTTGTCGAGAACGATGGCATCGTCGGCTTGGCGCAAAGGGCTCACCGCTCGGCTCGAATCGATGCGGTCGCGTTCGACGAGGTTGTTCAGCACGTCGTCAAATTTCACATCGGGATTCGTTTCCTTCAGTTGCTCAACGCGTCGGGCGGCACGTACCTGGGGATCGGCCGTGATGAAAAACTTCAATTCTGCGTCGGGCATGACCACGGTACCAATGTCGCGGCCGTCCATGATGACCCCTCCGGTTTCGGCCATGCGCTGTTGCAATTCCACCAGCTTGTGGCGAATGCGCGGAATGGCTGCGACCAAGCTTACTTTTTTGGCCACTTCCAAGGAACGGATTTCCTCCTCGACATTCGCTCCGCCCAAGTGCACCTCGGGTTGTTCCGTTTTCGGGTTGTACTTGAAGCCAACGTACATGCGGTCCACGGCGTGGTCGATTTTCTTGGAATCAATCTCATTGCCTTCCACCAACCGTTCCTTGATGCAAAACAGGGTCGCGGCGCGGTACATGGCGCCGGTGTCGACGTAGACAAAATTCAACTCCTTGGCCAATGCTTTGGCCATCGTGCTCTTGCCGGCTGAAGAATGGCCGTCAATTGCAATGTTGATTTTACGCTGTTCCATCGGGGTTGCAATTTAACGCAAGTAAACCGATTATGAGCGCCCAAATTGCCGCGGATTGAAGCGGATTCCGATGTGGGTAGATGCACCTGCAAAGTGATGCCGCGACCGACCGATGCGCACGCCGAATTTTCCGAACTGAAACTGGGCTCCAAACGAAAACCCATTGCCATTGATTCGGTCAGTAGCCATGAGCTCGGTGCGCCGGCGGTAATCGAAGCCAAACCAAATTTCCATGGATTCTCCAGCGGACAATGCGGTTCCGATGGTGACGTGGCGCATCAACTGATCCCCGAATTTGAACGTGGAGTTTTTGACGACTTCTTGCGTGATGGGGTCGATGGTGTCGTCGTAGGTGCCGGGCGGGGCGAGGTCCCAGGTTTGCAAATGCTGTGCTTTCAAGTAGATGCGGAAAGGGGCGTTATTGAAGCCTTTGGTCAAGGCCACTTGCACGTTGTATGGCAACGCACCTGTTGGTTGGGAGCCTTTGAGTCCCCACTGGTGGCCCGCACCGGTAACGGCCATGCCCACGGCTAGTTGCCTCGCCACCCATCGGGCGTGCACGAACGCTTCCAAGCCCGCCCATCCCGCGACTTCGCGGTTCAAGTGGCGGCTTCCGATGAAGCCTTGCGCGCCAAATGTCCAGACGGAGTCGATGGCGCGGCTGGTGCCGAAATAGACCACCTGATCACCTCCCTGAAAGTCTTGGGTCGGGTTGCCGGCAGGGTCGTATCCGGTGAACGTCCCGAGGTTCATGAAGCGGCTTCCGAGCTGCATGTTCCACCGGCCCTTTGGCTTCAGCTGGTAGTTGACCGACGTCATACCCATACCGGCGAAATAGTCGACGTAGTCAATGCTGATATCTCCCTGGCGTGCCGTATCGATGAGGCACGGATTCAGTCCGGCTCCGTGAACATCCGAATCAAGGTCGGCCATCACCGCTCCGCCCAACGCGGCCCCCCGAGCATCTCCGGCCAATTCGAAGATGAGCGATTCCTGGCCTTGGCCATATCCTGAGCGCGCACCCAGGAATGTGACGAGCATGAGTACGGTGGCACGAATGCATTTCATGGTTACCCAACTTTGGTTTGCAACACGGCGCGGTTCACCACTTCCATGATGTCCGAAACGAAAGTGAAGGTAAGTCCTTTGAGGTACCGCGCGTCGATCTCGTCGATGTCTTGGCGGTTGCGCTCGCAGAGGATGATTTCTTTGATTCCGGCGCGTTTCGCGGCAAGGATTTTTTCCTTGATGCCTCCAACCGGGAGTACCTGACCGCGCAAAGTAATTTCACCGGTCATCGCAACCGCTTTGCGGATTTTGCGTCGGGTGAAGGCCGAGACCATCGCCGAGACCATGGTAATGCCCGCACTGGGGCCGTCCTTGGGAATAGCGCCCTGCGGCACGTGGAGGTGGACATTGCGCTTGTTCAATTCATCAGCGTCCAAGCCGAGTTCTTCCGCGTGGGACTTGATGTATTCAAGCGCGATGATGGCGCTTTCCTTCATGACGTCTCCCAAGTTCCCGGTCAGTGTCAGTTTGCCGTTGCCTTTTGTGAGGGATGTTTCAATGAAAAGAATGTCTCCACCGTGCGGAGTCCAGGCGAGCCCGGTGACAACCCCCGGCGTGTCGTTGCCTTGGTAGCGGTCTTTTTCGCGGGAAGGGCCGAGGACGTCGGGAAGCTGGTCGGCGGTGACTTCAACCGTGAATTTCTCTTCGAGGGCGAGTTCCTTCGCTCGGTTGCGAACGAGTTTACCGATGCGTTTTTCCAAGCCACGCACGCCGCTTTCGAAGGTGTATTGTTCAACCACGGTCTCGATGGTCTTGACCGGAAGTTTGAGTTGCTTCGACGTGATGCCGGTCTCGTTGAGGTGCTTGGGCACCAAATGTCGCTTGGCAATCTGGACCTTTTCCTCCACCGTGTATCCGGTGACTTCGATGATCTCCATGCGGTCGCGAAGGGCCGGCTGAATGGAGGCGAGGCTGTTGCATGTAGCGAGGAACATGACGTTGCTCAAGTCGTAATCAAGGTCGAGGTAGTTGTCATGGAAAGCGCTGTTCTGTTCTGGATCCAGGACTTCGAGCATGGCGTTCGACGGGTCGCCGTGGTGGTCGCGACCGAGCTTGTCGATTTCGTCCAGCACGAACAGGGGGTTGGACGTACCGGTCTTTTTCAAGTTCTGCAGGATGCGACCGGGCATGGCTCCGATGTACGTTTTGCGGTGCCCGCGGATTTCCGCCTCATCGCGCAGCCCACCCAGGCTCATCCGCACGTATTCACGGCCAAGGGCCTTGGCAATGCTGCGTCCCAAGGAGGTCTTTCCGACTCCCGGAGGGCCGTACAGGCAGATGATGGGTGCCTTGAGGTCGCCTTTGATCTTCAGAACGGCGAGGTGCTCAATGATGCGTTCCTTCACCTTTTCGAGGCCGTAGTGGTCCTCGTCGAGCACGGCTTGTGCGTGGTGGAGGTCGAAGTTGTCCAGGGATTTCTTCTCCCAAGGCAAATCGAGCATGAGGTCGACGTAGTTGGCTTGCACACTGTATTCCGCACTCTGGGAATTCATGCGCTCCAGCTTGAGGATTTCTTTGTCAAACGCCTCCTTGGCGTGGGCCGGCCATTCCATGGATTCGGCGCGCAGCTTGCGCTCGGCGACTTCCTGTGCTTGGGGGTTGTTGCCCAGTTCTTCCTGGATTTGCTTCAGCTGCTGATTGAGGAAATACTCACGTTGTTGTTGGTCGAGTTCGCCTTTGACCTTGGTCTGGATGTCGCGCTTGAGCGAGAGCATCTGCTTTTCCTTGTTGAGTAATTCCAATACCCGGCGTGCGCGGGCCTTGATGCCCGCCACTTCGAGCAGCGCTTGCTTCTCTTCTACCGGAGCGTTCATGTTTGAGCCGATGAAATTGACAAGGAAGGTCAAGCTCTCGATGCTTTTGATGGCAAAACCGGCTTCGGAAGGAATGTTCGGGCTGAGTTGAATGATCTCGACAGCGAGCTCTTTCAAACTCTGCATGAGTGCTTCGTGCTCCTCGTCTTTTGGTGGAAGGTTTTCTGCGTCGTACTCAACCACGCGTGCTTTCATGTACGGTTCCTCTTGAACGATTTCCGTCCACTTGAATCGCTTTTGGCCTTGGAGGATGACCGTGTTGCTGCCATCGGGCATGCGCAACATCTTGATGACCTTCGCGACGGTTCCGACTTCGTTGAGGTCCTCGCCGTTGGGGATTTCAATGTCGTCGTTTTTCTGACTCACGACACCAATGCGGTGCTCGAGTTTGTGGGCTTCCTTGACCAGGCGGATGGACCGGTCCCTGCCAACCGTAATCGGTATAACCACCCCGGGGAACAATACCGTATTTCGCAAGGACAGCAGGGGTAGCGCCTCGGGTACCTCCTCTTTCTGCATCGCCTCCTCATCTTCAGCTGAGATCAGCGGTATGAACTCGTGGTCTTGGGCATCACTCAATCCCCATCCTTCTTCGTCGTGTTGGTCTTCAAACATGTGTTGCCTGGTCTTTCTTAATCTCCATCCTTAGGACAAATCCTATGCCACGGCGAATTCGGACAATGTGTCAGCAGCAGTTGTCAGGTGTGCTCAATTGAAACGAGTGCGGGCAGCCTCATGTTGTGTGCGCCATTGACTAATTTCTTCTTCACTCAATGTTGCTCCTCGGCGTTCCATAACGCGCTGGGCGGTGGCGATGAATTTGTCAAAGGCGTGCAAGTCCCACGTGTCGTTGCCGCCCCAAGCGAAAGGAGGGATGTGCTTGGGTTGAAACCCGCCACCGAAGATGCTGCAGCCGGCTCCGATGATGGTTCCGGTGTTGAACATGGTGTTTATGCCGCATTTACTGTGGTCGCCCATCAGCACGCCACAAAACTGCAGTCCGCTGTCGACATAGGTGGCTGTTGCTTCATCCCACAGACGCACTTCACTGTAATTGCTTTTGAGGTTGCTGGAATTGGTGTCGGCGCCGAGGTTGCACCATTTGCCGATGACGGAGTTGCCCAAAAATCCGTCGTGGCCTTTGTTGCTGTATCCGAGGAAGGCACAATTCGATACTTCACCTCCGATGCGACAGTTCGGACCAATTGACGTTGGACCATAAATCCGTGTTCCCATTTTGATGACCGTTGCCTCACCTACAGCGAGCGGACCACGGATGTGCGTGCCTTCTTGGATTTCCACGTCGGGTCCTATGAAGATGGGTCCTGACGTCGCGTTAAAGGTGCATGCCGTGAGTTTAGCGGAGGGGTGGATCCAAATCTTATCCGACGGCCCCAACAGCGTTACATGTTCGGGAACATTGGGCGCAGCGAGGTCCCAAGCGGCGACAAGGTGCTCTGTTTGGCTTGACAACCAGGCATCCAATCGGCTGAACAGGGCAGTGGCGTGTGGGACGAGCTCTAGACCGTCCATGGTTACGTTCACGCTATGGGCCTCTTTCGTTGCATTTTCCTGAAACAAAAGCATACCCTCGGCGTAAAGGGAATGGCCAGGTTTGAGGCCAGCTAAAATTGTAAACGCATGCTCAGAAGGAATCCAACGATCGTTCAGTTTTCCGTTTTTCAGGAGGCTGAGAACTTTTGCTTTTGTTTTCTGTTCAACTTTTAGAAAGAAACAACTTGCTTCGCGGGACCACCATTCACTGAGTTTCAGTGCACCAGTGCGCAATTCACCATGTGCATGAGAGGAGCCAAGAGGATGCAATGCTGTCCAATCATCATCCGAGAAGAAGGCGAGGTGTGACATGTAGAGAAACGTAATACGGTAAAGGTAGTCAGTAAAACGAGCGCAGGGAATAGCGGATTATGAAGGAAAGAGGAATAGCACAGCAATTCTCAATCAAGGACTTGGAGCACTTCACAGGTATCAAGTCCCACACCATTCGTGCCTGGGAGCAACGCTATAGTTTGCTTGAGCCGAAGCGGACGGCGACGAATATTCGGTATTACAGCGGTGAAGACTTGAAGAAGCTGCTCAACGTAGGCTACTTGATTGAATACGGCGGAAAAATTTCCAAAGTGGCCCAACTTTCTAACGAGGCCTTAATCGACAAGGTCCGGGATATGCAAATGGAGGAGGGGGGACTCAGTGCCATATTAAGCCAATTAAAGTTGAGCATGCTCAACTACGATGAAACGCTCTTCAAAAAAGTGGTTGAAGCGTATTCAAAAGACCATGGACTGGACGGAACAGTCTTGGACGTGTTCCTGCCGTTTTTGTCACAGATCGGCGTGTTGTGGTTGACCAACACCATCTGTCCGGCTCAAGAACACTTCATCACCCATTTGATGCGGCAAGAGTTGCATGCGGCAGTCTCGGTAGCAGACATCCCGGTGCGGGAAGACCATCCGCCTATTGTGCTCTACTTGCCTGAGCGTGAAATCCACGACATCAGCCTGCTGTTCATTCATTTCTTGTGCAGGGCGAATGGATTAAAAAGCATCTTCCTGGGGGCCAGCGTACCCTTCAACGATTTGATTACCGTGGGCGATCAATTCCCGAATGCCGTATTCGTTTCGTATTGCACGACGCACCCCTCATCGTCGGAGGCTGCCGATTACGTTGAACTAATCGAATCGGAATTTGTCGGTACCGAAAATCAATTCCTCCTCGGCGGTAAGGTGTTCGAAGGGGTAGGAGGAAAAGAAAGAGTGACGACGGTTACGGACGGCGGAAGCCTTGTCGGCCTGCTGTTTGCTGAGGCTTGAGTCTTCGAGCGAAGCATGTTGAGTACCCAGTTTTTAACGGCTCATCTCCAAAATTGTTTAAAGATTTTGACTAAAAGTTGAACAAAACCTTGGATTCAAGGAGATTTTGTTTAACCTTTGTCCCGAATCATTAAACAAAAGGGTCATGAGCACACTCGAATTCAACGCGCTTTTAGTCGCAAATCGGCAGTTTCTAAAGGGATTCGCCATTGGTTTTACGCGAGACTCGCAGGATGCAGACGACCTCATTCAAGATACCATGGTGAAAGCCTTGCGGTACCAAAACAACTTTAAAGAGGGCACAAATATCAAAGGATGGTTGTACACCATCATGCGCAACATCTTCATCAACAACTACAAGCGCAAGAAATTTCAGAACACCATTCTGGACACTACAGACAACCAGTACTACTTGAATTCAGGATCTATGCAGTCGGACACTGTAACCACAGTGATCAATGAGCAAGATATCCGCGGGGCCATCGACGACCTTAAGCCTGAATTTAAGGTCCCATTCAATATGTTCATGGAGGGATTTCACTACGATGAAATTGCTGAGGAACTGGGCATCCCTATGGGTACCGTGAAGAGCCGCATCTTCCACGCACGTCGCAAGCTGAGTGCTCAGCTGACGGCTTTCCGCCACTGAGCCAATTCTCGCGACGACAGGTCGCATGCAACCTCTTCGGGTTCATTGTGGTTTGCTCTTTTGGTAGTATCATTACATTACCTAGAACAATCACCGTATGAACCGTTTTCTACGAGCATTTTCTGCGGCACTGCTTTCGTTGGTGTCATTGATTGGTTTTGTTGCGGAAACCCAGGCACAACTTGAAGTAGAGACTGGGTTGACACTAGAGGAATACGTGAACGACATCCTCCTGGGAAGCGGTATCCAAGCGTCGAACATCACCTACCAAGGCGGCACGAACCAGTTAGGATACTTAACCGGTGGTGACGATGTGTTTTCCATCAGTTCGGGGCTTGTTCTGAGCTGTGACGTCGCCGAGAACTTGGAATGTCCAACTGATTTTTTGGCTTGTGATGGTTGCTTAGGCAATGGTTTCAGTGATCCTGACTTGTTGGACATCGCCAATTCAGTGCCGGGCATGATTGGAGAGTCGTTCTCAGTCAACTCGGTAAATGACGGGTGTGTTTTGGAATTCGATTTTGTAGCGGCAGGGGATACGGTCAGTTTTAACTATGTGTTTGGCTCGGATGAATACGAGACATGGATCAACACGCAGTACAACGATGTCTTCGCTTTTTT
>DJYV01000050.1 GCA_002448555.1 Flavobacteriales bacterium UBA6969 | reverse complement strand
TCCATCCAGTCCATGGTGGCAGCACCGTCGTGTACCTCACCGATTTTGTGAGAGATTCCGGTGTAGTAAAGAATACGCTCGGTCGTAGTCGTCTTACCTGCATCGACGTGAGCCATGATGCCGATGTTCCGAGTGTAGTTAAGGTCTCTTTTAGCCATGATTGTAAGGCGTATTCAATGCGGTTATCAGAAACGGAAGTGAGAGAATGCTTTGTTCGCCTCAGCCATGCGATGCGTGTCTTCTTTCTTCTTGAAAGTTGCACCTTCTTCTTTGGCTGCGGCCATGACCTCTGACGCCAAGCGATCGGCCATGGACTTTTCGTTTCGCTTGCGTGCAAAACTGATTAACCACTTCATGGCCAGGCTCTGCTTTCGCGAATCGCGAATGGGTTGCGGGATTTGGAAAGTAGCACCGCCCACACGTCGGCTGCGCACCTCCACCGCTGGAGTTACATTGTCCAAAGCACGCTGGAAGACCTCGAGGCCGTTCTCATCGGTGCGCTCTTGCACCTTGTCCATGGCCTTGTAGAAGATATCGAATGCAACGCTCTTCTTTCCGTCCAACATCAAGTTGTTCACGAAGCTCGTTACGAGGACACTGTCGAATCGAGGGTCCGGCAGGATCAAATGCTTTTTGGGTATTCTCCTTCTCATGACAAATTAGCTCTTGGCTTTCGGCCGCTTGGTTCCATATTTAGATCGACGCTGGGTACGTCCCTCAACACCTGCAGTATCCAATGCACCACGAACGATGTGGTAACGTACACCTGGCAAATCTTTTACACGACCTCCACGCACCAACACAATGCTGTGCTCTTGAAGGTTGTGTCCCTCACCGCCGATGTAGGCATTGACCTCGTTGCCGTTGGTCAATCGAACACGCGCAACTTTACGCATGGCCGAGTTCGGCTTTTTAGGTGTAGTAGTGTAGACGCGCACACAAACGCCGCGGCGTTGTGGGCAAGAATCCAAAGCGGCAGATTTGCTCGCTTGGGTCTTAGTGATGCGCCCTTTTCGGATGAGCTGCTGGATGGTTGGCATTCGACCTATCTATCAGATTACGTGTGTACAAAAACTTTTTCCCCAAATTAAAGGGGGTGCAAAAGTAGCAGATTATCTTTTAAAAGCAATAGCTGAAGCCGCCTTTTTTCAAGCATTTCCCGTATTCGAAACGACTCTTTCAAAAACACCTTGGAATTCAAGGCTTTTCTCCATTCCAACTGGCAGCTTCCTGCCCTTGAAAAAGACGACTTTTAAACAAGTTGGCGAAGAGGTCGGTTGAATCATCGCTTTATTTACCCCCCTTCTTACCTTCGAGGTGTGGATTTTTTGAACGAATTGAACGAGGCACAGCAGGCAGCCGCCCGGCATCAAGAAGGCCCCATGATGGTCATCGCCGGCGCGGGTTCGGGAAAGACCCGAGTGCTCACGTACCGCATCGCGAACCTCATCCAACACGGGGTAGACCCGTTTTCAATTCTGTCGTTGACGTTCACCAACAAGGCCGCCCGCGAAATGAAGGAGCGCATCGGGAAGGTCATTGGTGAAGGCGAGGCCCGAAACATTTGGATGGGGACGTTCCACAGCATTTTTGCCCGCATCCTACGCATGGAGTGCGAGCGGATCAACTACCCCCGCAACTTCACCATCTACGACACGCAGGACAGCCGGGCGCTCATCAAAGACATCATCAAAGGGCTGGGCATGGACGACAAGGTCTACAAGCCCGCCAGCGTCCAAGCTCGGATCAGCAACGCCAAAAACAACCTCATCGACGCCCGCGGGTACGCCGACCATGCGGAGATCATGTCCGAAGACCACCAAGCCGGCCGGCCGCGCATCGCGGAGATTTACCGCGCTTATGAGAATCGGTGTTTTAGGGCGCAAGCCATGGACTTCGACGACCTCCTGTTCAAGATGAACGTGTTGCTGCGGGATTTCCCCGATCTGCTTCTGAAGTACCAGCACAAGTTCTCGTACATCTTGGTGGACGAGTACCAAGACACCAACTTCGCCCAGTACCTCATCATCAAGCAACTCGCGGCCTTGCGTGAAAACCTCTGTGTGGTCGGTGACGACGCCCAGTCGATTTACGGTTTCCGAGGCGCCAACATCCAGAACATCCTCAACTTCAAGCAGGACTACCCGGATTTTGTTTTGTACAAACTCGAGCAAAACTACCGGTCAACGAAGTACATCGTGGATGCCGCCAACAGCGTCATCGCCAACAACAAAGATCAGATCGAAAAGGTCGTGTGGACAGCGAACGGTGAAGGGGAGCGCATTGCCGTGCACCGCTGCTACAGCGACAACGAGGAGGGCCGCTGGGCCGCCACGCAGATTTTCGACCTGCACAACCAACGCCAACAGCATTGGAAAGACATCGCCATCCTCTACCGGACAAACGCCCAATCGCGTTCGTTTGAGGAAAGCTTGCGCAAACTCAACGTGCCCTACCGCATCTACGGAGGCCTGTCGTTTTACCAGCGCAAGGAGATCAAGGATCTGATCGCCTACTTCCGGCTCACGGCCAACCCCCGAGACGACGAGGCGCTCAAGCGCATCATCAACTACCCCACCCGCGGCATCGGCAAAACCACCATGGATCGGCTCCTCGTGGAATCAACCGAACGCGACGTCAGCATTTGGGACCTCGTGACCGATGACTTGGCACCGCCCACCACAGTCAAAGGAGCGAGCCTGCGGAAGGTCCAAGACTTCGTGCAAATGATGCGCGGTTTCGCGGCAGAATTGGACACCAAGGACGCCCACGACCTCGGCATGCACATCGCCAAGCACACCGGGCTGGTGCACAGGCTCTACCAGGACAAAACCCCCGAAGGCGTTGCCCGCTACGACAACGTTCAGGAATTGCTGAACGGGATGAAATCTTTCGTCGAGCAGGCGAAGGAAACCGACCCGGATGCCTTTGCATCATTGGGTGACTTCTTGCTGGACGTTGCCCTGTTAACCGATGCAGATCAGGACGACGGCGACGAGAACAAGGTCAGCATGATGACGATCCATGCAGCCAAAGGATTAGAGTTTGAAAACGTCTTCATCGTGGGCCTGGAAGAGGAGTTATTCCCTTCATCCATGGCCCTGCAATCCCGGGCGGACCTCGAGGAGGAACGCCGGCTATTTTACGTAGCCCTCACCCGAGCGAAACGCACCTGCGCGCTCAGTTACGCCTTGACCCGCTACAAATGGGGACAACTCATCCAAGCGGAGCCCAGCCGCTTCATTGAAGAGATCAACAGCGATTGCCTCATCATGCCTTCGGCGCAGCAAGCCAAACCCACGCCGTTCGCGGGTGGGGCCAGCTTCGAGGCGCAGCGCAAGAATTGGCAGTCCATGGGCAGCGGCAATCCCGGCGCTGCATTTGACCGGATGGCTTCGAAAAAGAAAGCCACCGGCACGCCACCGGCGCGTCCGTTCAAAAAGAAACCGGCTCAATCACCCGTCTCCAGCTCAGGCAAGCGCATGGCACGTGTCGAGTCCAGCGAATCCGCAACCGCCGCGTCGAGCACCGGACCCGTCGAGGGCATTGCTGAAGGCGTGAACGTATGGCACGAAAAGTTCGGCAAGGGCAAGGTGCTCCGGGTCGAGGGCGCCAGCCCAAATGAAAAGGCCACGGTCTTCTTCCCCAAGGCGGGACAGAAGCAACTGCTCTTGAAGTTCGCCAAACTCGAAATAACGGATTCGTGAAGCACGCACTGCACACCCCGTGGCGAGTCGGGGTCTTAACGCTGGTCATCGCAGCAAGCATGGCGAGCAGCGGCTGCCGGCCGGAGCCGGACAACAACCTCGCGCTCCACGTCACGGTCCTTCGCGCCGACACCGGCAACCCCGCATCGGACATCGACCTCGAGTTGGAACGGCGCGTGCTCGAGAACGGCGTGCTCAACGGGAACTACCAGCCCGTAGGGGCCGCCACTTCCGATGCGGACGGTACGGCCCATTTCTTTTTCAACCGGGTCAACGCGTTGGATTACAAGCTCAACCTGGTCTCAGCCGATTGGTTTCCCCGCTCCGACTTCATCCAACCGGACGCCTTCCTGACATCTTCCGAAGTCGAACACACGACAGAGGCGACGCCCCGCGGCACAGTGCACATTCGAATAGTTAACGCCTACCCGCTCGATGAATCAGACAAAGTCCAGTTCCGGACGTTGAACCCGCCCAGCGACTACCTGACGTGCTCCAACGCGTGGGAAACCCACATGGGAACGGAGGTCGACGTCGAACGGACATGCGATGTGGAAGCCGACCGCTACCTGCCGTTCCGGTACCACGTCACCCGCAACGGAGAACTCACCGAGCACCTCGACAGCCTCTGGGTGCCCCGAGGGGAACTCACCGAACTACTCATTGCTTACTGATGCCGTACCATTCATTTTCCGTCACCAAGACAGCCCGGTACTTCACCGCTGGCCCCGCCATCGCCGAGGCCAAAGGCGTGCTGATTGCCCTGCACGGATACGGCCAGTTACCGGAGTTTTTCATGCGGCGCTTACAACCCCTGGCAGATGCCGGGTGGGCCATCGTCGCGCCGGAGGGACTGCACCGGTATTACCTCGAAGGCGCGCATGGCCGTGTCGGGGCCTCGTGGATGACCAAAGAAGCACGGGAAGACGATATCGTGGATTATGTGCGGTACCTCGACGCCCTTTCGGCTGAACTGGGGTTGAACAAACGGCGCCCGGTGTTGCTTGGATTTTCCCAAGGCGTGGCAACGGCGTCGCGCTGGGTCGCCATGGGCCAGACCGCCTTCAGCCGACTCATCTTGTGGTCGGGCGTTTTCCCGCCTGATTACCCGTGGGAATCGGGCACCGAACCCATGAAGGCGATGCGCGTTGATGTCGCCTTGGGGACGGAAGACGCCTTCTTCGACGATTCTCTGCTGAAAACAACGGCCTCGGTGTTGGATGCGAATGCCGTGCCATTCACGGCCCATTCTTTCCAAGGAGGGCACGCCATCGATACGGAGTTGCTCCAGCGGTTGTTGGACTGACCGCGGACGCCGTATTTTTGACCAAACTGCAAGCATGAACCGCTCATTCAACCCCGCCTTGGTCTTGACCGTGGTCTTCCTGACCGCGTGCACCGTCCTTCAGGCCCAACACATCACGTGGCCCCACGCCATCACCAAAGCCGAGCGCGACCACGTCGAACGCATCGGCTTCGAGCCCATCGCATCGCGCGGGATCGAGACCCCGCCCCCATTTGATTCGTTGCGCACTGCGGCGGAATGGGAAGAGATCGAAGCCTTGACCATTTCGTGGACGTCGTTTCCCTGCATTCAAAAGCAAATCGTCGCCGCATCGAAAGAGGAATGCACCGTAATCATCTTCGCCGATAACGTCAACGAAGTCGAGAACTACCTGACCAGCTCCACGTGTGGAGGAGCGCTCGACTTGGAAAATGTCGATATCGTCTCCGCCGAATACAACAGCATCTGGATCCGTGACTACGGTGCCAATACGGTGTACGGCAGCTGGAACGACGACCGGGTCTTGGTCGATTGGATGTACAACCGTCCACGGCCCGATGACGATGTGATTCCCGACGTGCTCGGAGACCACATGGGGCTCGACGTGTACACCACGACTGCCGAACCAACCGACCTGATGAACACCGGCGGCAATTGGATGTCGGATGGATTCGGAACTGCTTTTGCCTCTGAGCTCATCCTTGAAGAAAATGATGGAGGAAGTTCGTGGTGGACGGATTTCCCGGACCATAGCGAGGCCGAGATTGACCAAATCATCGAGGACTTTCACGGCGTGGATACCTACATCAAAATGCCGGTGCTGCCCTACGATGGCATTCACCACATTGATATGCACATGAAACTGCTCGACGAGAGCACCCTCCTCGTGGCGGAGTACCCAATGGGCGTTGCGGACGGCCCGCAAATCAATGCGAACATCGATTACGTACTGGCCAACTACACCACCAAGTGGGGAACGCCATTTGATGTCATCCGCATCCCAAGTCCGCCTGAGCAAGGCTGGGGCTACCCCGACCAAGACGGCTGGTACTTGACTTACACCAATTCCGTGTTCGTCAACAACACGATTCTTCTCCCGACGTACTACACAGAATATGACACGACGGCTATTCGCATCTACGAGGAAGCTTTGCCGGGCTATGAAGTGGTCGGCATCGATTGCGACAACAACGGTTCTGCCATCATTTCCCTGAGCGGCGCGATTCACTGCATCACGCACAGCGTGGGCGTAGAAGACCCGCTCATGATCAGCCACCTGCCATTGCCAGACACAGAAGATGACCAAAACGACTACGCGGTGGACGCATACCTGAGCCACCGCAGTGGCATCGAAACGGCGACTCTCCACTGGGCAACCGACCCGGCCAGCGATTGGACGTCTGTGAGCATGAGCGCCACGGATGACGCTGGCAATTGGGCGGCAGCCATCCCCGCCCACCCGCAAAGCACAACGCTCTTCTACTACATCGAGGGCGAGGCCACCTCGGGAAAAGTGGGCGTCCGTCCTATGCCGGCGCCGGACGGCTGGTGGAGTTTTGAGGTCATCGATCCGACTGTGGGCATCGGTGAGTGGAACGCTTCGCCAATGGCAGCGGCCTACCCCAACCCCGCTTCTGCCATCACCAGCATCCCCACGGAATTACGCAGCGGCACTTCAGGCAGCCTTGTGGTGTACAATGCACTCGGAGCGCAGGTCGACGTGCTCCACCAAGGGCACTTCCCGGCTGGCCGCTCGAACTACTTCTTGCGCGCCAACCGACTGGCTGCAGGGCCGTACCTCATCGTCTTTCAGACCGACGAAGGCGAGCAATGGTCCCAGCACTTGATGATCAAGTGATCCCACTTTCATTCAACAAAAAGGCCCGCATCGAGCGGGCCTTTTTCGTTTGTGCTTGGCGCATCAATCGCGGCGACCGAGAAGCCGCAGCAAAAACAAGAAAAGGTTGACGAAATCCAAGTACAGGCTTGTCGCACCGAGGATGGCCAGCTTGGAACCGGTTTCTGATCCGTATTCGATGCCGGCTGCGATGCGCTTGAGTTTTTGGGTATCATAGGCGATGAGGCCAGTGAAAATCAACACCCCGCCCACGCTAATGATGTAATCCAACGAAGGCGAGCCTATGAACCAATTCACAAAGCTGGCGATGATGATGCCGATGAGGGCCATCATCAACAAGCTACCGAAGCGGGTCAAATCGGTTTGCGTGGTGTAGCCGAGGATGGCCATCACCGCAAACGTAGCGGCGGTGATCATGAACACCTGCGCAATGCTGGACATGGCATACACCAGGAAAATGCTGCTCAGCGAGATGCCCATGACGGCGCTGAAGGCAACAAACAGCAAGGTCAGTCCGGTACTGGACCACCGCTGGAATCCCATGTTCATGGCGAGGATGAAGCCCAACGGAGCGAGCATCACTACCCATCCGAGGCCGCTCATGGCACCCGTCTCGGTGTTGAAGAGCTGCATAATGAAGCCGGATTCTACCGTGTAGTAGGCCGCAGTTGCCGTGACCACCAACCCGGCGACCATCCAGCTGAATACATTGGCGATAAAACGCGAGACCACGGACTCGTCTTGAATGAGTGCGTCGTCAAAAATTCGAGGCGATTCAAATTCGTTCATAGCGCAAATGTGGGAAGAAAAGCCGCTTCAGTGGAGCTCCCCTTTCGCCAAAAATTCCTTCAGGAGGCACGAGTGACTTACGAAACGTGGATGAGGCTCGACCACAATTCGTGGGGCACCTCGCCACTGAACTGGCTGTCGGGAGCCAAAATCACCGATACCGCGTCGTGCGAGTGCAGCGACTCTTGGTGGGAGCAAATGACCCGGAAATCCTTAATGCGATCGTCGTCGCTCAATTGCTCGTAGAGCAAGCGAGCCGCGTCTTCCACGAACTTCAAGTACGCTCCGTTCATTTCGGCAAAGGCCATCTCGTCTTCGCGCTTGACGATGACTTGGGTTTCCGTCTTCAATGCAGCCTCGCAGATTTCCTGCAAATCTTCGATCCAAACGATGTCATCGACTTCCACCGAGATACGCGCCACCGATCGCTGGGAATGCGGCACAGTAGACTTGCCTCGGTGGTTGCGGGCGTGCTCCGACAGTTCGTATGAACAGGGACACGCAGAGGAGTAAACGAAATCGAAGTGGATGATTTTCTTCAGGGTGCCCGTTTTGTCCAAATCGCCCTCCAATGTCACATCGTAATACTGGTAGCCTTCATTCGCTGAGCGCAACGACGGCTTCATGATGGGGTAGGAAAACTTGAGCGCCACCTTGGAATCGAACGCATCCAATCGCTCCTGGTAGGTGTTCAACACCGTTTCGAGTTTGTCCATGGTGAAGGCGTCGTCCTTAAAGTCGTAGAACGACCGCATGATGCGCGACATGTTGATGCCCTTCTTGTGCGCCTCCAACGACACCGTACCCGTCACCTTGGTCTCGAGTACGATCGATCCGTTATCGCGGGTTTTGTACTTGAGGGGCAACCGGAAGTTGTGGATGCCGACTTGCTGAATCTCCACGGCCGCGCCCTGTATGAGCGAGGAAGGACCGTTTTGCAGGTCGGGGAACTGTTCAATATCCGCTGCGGTGGGGCGGTACTCTGCGTCGTATTCCATTATGAGGCTCCGTAGTAGTCCGCATAGTTGTTCTCCGTTTCGTAGAGGCGGACACGTTCGAGAGTACAACCGTTCTCTTGGATGATTGGTTCAAGTTGTTCCCAGATTGCGATGACCAAATTCTCGACGGAGGTTTGTTTTCCCTGCATCCACGGAACATCCAAATTGAGATTCTTGTGGTCCAGCGGCTCCTCCACCTTGTCCTTGATGATGGCCTTCAAATCTGAGAAGTTGATGAAGTAGCCCGTGGCTTCGTCGATCTCACCGCGCACAGTGACGAACACCTCGTAATTGTGCCCGTGCCAATTGGGATTGGCGCACTTGCCGAATACCTCGAAATTCTTCTCGGCATCCCAGGCGTCGTTCCAAAGGCGGTGCGCAGCATTGAACCGCGCTCGGCGGGTGATGGTGACTTGTTTCATCTGGCTCAGCTGCAAAGATACGCCATGTACCTTTCTTACCTTTGGCGCATGATTGTCATCACAGGTTCTGCAGGGTTCATTGGCAGCGCGTTGGCAGCGCGGTTGAACGAAGCGCGATTTTTTGATTTGGTGTTGGTAGACGACTTCAGCCGCGTCGATAAGGCACCGAATCACGCGGAGTTGAAATGCACGGAACGCGTCGATCGGCTGGCGTTTTTCGATTGGCTGGAAGTCAACGAAAACCAAGTCCAATTCATCTTCCACCTCGGGGCACGCACCGACACCACCGAGCAGGACCGCGCGATTTTTGACGATTTGAACGTCTCATACAGCCAACGCATTTGGAACGCCTGTGTCGAATACGGGTTGCCCCTAGTTTATGCTTCTTCCGCGGCCACGTACGGCGGCGGCGAGCACGGGTACACCGACGATCACGGCATCGTGGAAGCCCTTGCCCCATTGAATCCCTACGGTGAATCCAAAAACGACTTCGATCGCTGGGCACTGGCTCAAGCCGCGGAAGGCCACGCGCCCTACTTCTGGGCGGGGTTGAAATTCTTCAACGTCTTCGGCCCAAACGAATACCACAAAGGCCGCATGGCGAGCGTGGTCTTCCACACCTTCAATCAAGTGAAGGCGACAGAGACCATGAAGTTGTTCCGCTCGCATCGACCCGACTACACCGACGGTGGTCAAACCCGCGATTTCGTGTATGTCAAGGACGTGGCTGAGGTGTGTTATTTCCTCATGCACCACCGCCAATCGTCCTCCAATGGATTGTACAACCTCGGTACCGGAAAGGCCCGGACCTTCCTGGATTTGGCCACGGCGACGTTCCACGCCATGGGAAAGGAACCAAACATCAGCTTCATTGACACGCCTGAAGACATCCGGGATACGTACCAATACTTCACAGAGGCCGACATGTCGAAGTTGCGCAGCATCGGTTACGACCGTGAATTCCACTCCTTGGAATCCGCGATCGACGATTACGTGAAAAATTACCTGGTCTCGGGTGCCCGTTGGGGGGCATCGGCTTAAGCCGTTACGAGTCGCCCAGCTGCTCGCTGAGCGTCTCCAGTTTGGCCTTGGCACTGTAGAGGCGCTCCAGCAACTGCTCCTTGTTCACCGGCTGTTCCGCGGCCGGCGCGGCCTCTGCAGCCATGGCTTCCGCCACTTCTTTGCGCTTCTTGAGCGCCTTGCGTGCGCCGTCAATCGTGTACCCTTGGTCCTTGACCAGCCAGGCAATCTGCTGGATTAATTTCTTGTCCGCCGCCGTGTAAAATCGCTTCCCGCGCGCATTCGTACGGGGATTCAACTGTGTAAACTCTTTTTCCCAGTAACGCAGCTGCGATGCATTCAACCCCAACTCATTGGCCACCTCGGTGATTGTGAAGTAGCGTTTTTCGATGGGTTTGTTCAGGGGCATGGATGTTGCATTGACCGTTTGAACGAATGTACCATAATTATCAACGGGTTCAAAATGAACCAACTACATGATGCAGAACGTGCGAATTCAGTCAAACGACTGGTTGCTGCTGGCCGATTGCTTGAGCATCTCCTCGTATTGCTCCGGCGTCAAGTCGTTGAAGTAGTACTGCGCCGGGTTGACCTTCCGTCCGTCCTTGTGCACTTCGTAGTGCAGGTGAGGCGCCACCGACGTACCCGTCGATCCGACGAGGCCGATCACTTCTCCACGTTTCACCTTCTGGCCCTTGCGCACCAGCACCTTGCTCATGTGCGCGTACAGGGTTTCGTAGCCGAAGCCGTGGCGGATGATGACGTGGCGACCGAAGCCATTCCAGGTGCGCTTGGCAAGGATGACTTCTCCGTCCCCGGTGGCAAAAATCTCGGTGCCCGTGGGCGCTGAGAAATCCATGCCGTAGTGCATCTTGCGCACCTTGTAAATCGGGTGAATGCGGTAACCGTATCCGCTGGCCATGCGCTTCAATTCTTCGTTGCGCACCGGTTGGATGGCGGGGATGGACTTGAGTAATTCGGTTTGGTTTTTGGCCAAATCCAGCACCTCTTCAAACGATCGGCTCTGCGCGACCAGCTTGCGCTGCAATTCCGCCAACCGTTCTTCGGACGAGATGACGGCTTGGCTGTGGTCGTAGCCACGCAGCGCCCGGCTTCGGTCGATGCCGCCAATGCCAGGGTTGCGCAGGTGGCTCGGGTACGACTCCACCCCGAAAATGGAACGGTAAATAGCGTCATCGCGGTCCGAGATGTCACCGAGGATAATGGCCATGTCCTGCATGTCCTCGTCCATTTTGCGCAATCGGTCTTCGAGGAACGCAATCTCCCGGCGCTGGGCGCGGTCCGTTGGGCTTTCGAAGTACATATCGAAAATGTAAATGCTGCCGAATGAGATTAACGCCAGAATCCCAACGCGCTTCACGGCAAGTAGGACGTAATCCTTCAGTTCGAACGGAACCTGCTCCATGCGGAGGGTTTGCTCGTTGTACCGGATTTTGTGAAAGCGCTTCGCCATAACCATGCAAATGTGCAAACTTATTTTGGAGGCTCGCGGGTTTAGGCGGGCCTTTTGTAGATTTTTGCGGTGTATAACCTCATTAACCGGGCTACATCCCCCTGACAATGGAATCAAAACTCATTCGCGAGCGCTTCCTAGAATTCTTCGCCTCGAAAGGCCACGAAATTGTTCCATCGGCTCCCATGGTCATCAAAAATGATCCGACGCTAATGTTTAACAACGCGGGGATGAATCCGTTCAAAGACCTGTTTTTGGGCAACAGCCCGGTGGTGCATTCGCGCATCGCCGACACCCAAAAATGCCTGCGCGTCAGCGGTAAGCACAACGACTTGGAAGAGGTTGGCGTGGACACCTACCACCACACCATGTTCGAGATGCTCGGCAACTGGTCGTTTGGCGATTACTTCAAGCAAGAGGCCATCGATTGGGCGTGGGAATTGCTCACAGAGGTGTACGGCTTGGACAAGGACCGCTTGTACGTGACCGTATTTGAAGGGGATGCTAGCGACGGCCTCGAAGCGGATGAAGAAGCCAAGGGCATTTGGGCCAAATGGGTGCCCGAAGACCGCATCCTGCTCGCCTCGAAGAAGGACAACTTCTGGGAAATGGGCGAAAGCGGTCCCTGCGGACCGTGTTCGGAAATCCACATCGACCTCCGCGGCGACACCGAGCGTGCAGCCACATCAGGCGCTTCTCTGGTCAACGCCGACCACCCGCAAGTGGTCGAAATCTGGAACCTCGTCTTCATGCAGTTCAACCGCATGGCCGACGGCTCCCTCGTGCCCCTCCCAAACAAGCACATCGACACGGGCATGGGCTTTGAGCGCCTGGCGATGGCCATGCAGGGCAAACAATCCAACTACGACACCGACGTGTTCCAGCCGTTACTCGACCGCGTCGCCACACTGAGCGGCACGACCTACGGCCGAACCGACAGCAAAGCCGACGTGGCCTTCCGCGTCATCTCTGACCACATCCGTGCAGTGGCCTTCAGCATCGCGGACGGCCAATTGCCATCCAACACCGGTGCGGGCTATGTCATTCGCCGAATCCTCCGCCGCGCCATCCGCTACGGCTACTCCTTTTTGGACCTCAACGAACCCTTCATGCACGCCCTGGTCCCGACCCTCGCCGGTCAGATGGGCGATGCATTCCCCGAACTGAAAGCCCAACAGCAGCTCATCGAACGCGTCATCTTGGAAGAGGAAGAATCCTTCTTGCGCACCCTCGCCAAGGGCATTGAACGCCTCGAGGCGCGTTTGGACGAATTCAAAAGCACTAAGGTCCTCCCTGGCGACGTCGTTTTTGAACTGTACGACACCTTCGGGTTCCCCGTGGATTTGACGGCCCTGATGGCAGGCGAACAAGGCGTGGATGTCGACGAGGCAGGATTCGAAACGGCCATGGAAGCCACCAAGGCACGGAGCCGCGCTGCTGGCAAGCTCAGCACGGACGATTGGGTGCAGGTGCACGACGACAGCGAGACCACCTTCGTGGGCTACGACGCACGCGAAGCCGAATGCCGCATCCTTCGGTACCGCGAGGTGAAAGCCAAAAACAAGCAGTTCTACCAAGTCGTCCTCGACACCACGCCATTCTACCCCGAAGGCGGTGGACAAGTCGGTGACGCAGGAACCCTCACAGCACCCGGCGGCAGCGTCGCGGTCTTCGATACCAAGAAAGAAAACAACCTCATCGTTCATTTCGTGAACGAACTGCCGGCTGATATCAATGCCACCTTTATGGCGCAAGTCAAAGGCTCCCGCCGTGACAACACCCAGCGCAACCACACGGCCACCCACCTTGTGCACGAAGCATTGCGCGAAGTACTGGGCACCCACGTAGAACAGAAAGGGTCCCTGGTCAAAGCCGAGTCCTTGCGCTTTGATTTCTCCCACTTCTCGAAGGTCACGGACGAAGAGCTCGCCGAAGTGGAGGCCACGGTGAATGCCAAGATTCTCGCCAACCACCCGCTTGTGGAGCACCGTGCCATCAGTATGGAGGAAGCCAAGGCAAGCGGTGCAATGATGCTCTTCGGAGAGAAATACGGCGACGAGGTGCGCATGATCGAATTCGATTCGTCCAAAGAACTCTGCGGCGGCACCCACGCACCCGCCACCGGCGCGCTGGGCTCGTTCCGCATCACGCAAGAGACAGCCGTCGCATCGGGCATCCGCCGCATCGAAGCCATCACGGGATCGGCGGCCCTTCAGGCCATGAACACGGAACGCACGGCACTGCAAACAATCAAGACCCTGCTCAAGGCACCTGCCAACATCGAGAAGGCCATCGAAGACCTCATCACCAAGCATACAAGCCTCCAAAAGGAATTGGATGCGGTGAAGCAAAAAGAAGCGGCAGCAGCCAAATCAGACCTCGCGAGCAACCTCGACACCATCAACGGCATCAACACCTTCATCGGTGAAATGCCACTGGATGCTGGTGCCATCAAGGACATCGCCTTCCAACTCAAAAACGAGAAAGCGCCGTTCTTCGGTGTGTTCGGTTCGCAGGTCGGCGGCAAGGTGACCTTAACAGTCGCCATCAGCGACGACCTCGTCAGCGGCAAGGATTTGCATGCGGGCAACATCGTCCGCAACCTCGCCAAGCACATCCAAGGCGGCGGCGGCGGCCAGCCTTTCTTCGCTACGGCGGGTGGAAAGAATCCGGATGGCCTTGGGGCAGCTTTCGAAGAAGCCAAAGGCCTCCTCTAATTAACCAACGGTTCGAAAACAAAAAAGCACCGCTGTACGGTGCTTTTTTGTTTTCGAACCG
>DJYV01000137.1 GCA_002448555.1 Flavobacteriales bacterium UBA6969 | reverse complement strand
GCAAGGTAAAATCGTCGGCTTGCCAAACCCTGACGGAGCACGTTTCACCCGCAACCACCATACGAGGTGCACTGCAGCCCTGCAGGGCCATCAGCCCTGTGACAACCAGGGAAAACCCGAACGCTATGAACAAAGAGGATTTCATTTAGGCACTAACGCATCACCCAGACGGGTATTGCTTCATGGGTTCCGCTCACCTGCAGCACATATACACCGGGTCTTAATCCGCTGGCATCTCCGGTTTCCCCATGCCCGTCAAGCACCATGCGCCCTGCAGCGTCTGACAGGCTCCAACGGGAACCCGCAGGGGCATTGGCAACCGTAAAGGTGCTGCGAACCGGATGCGGATACACCGCCAAGGGCTGTACTCGGCCCCACTCTTCAACGGACACTGCGTCTTCGCCAATGTCAACCTGGACGTTGGTCACCGTTTCGTTGTTACCCACCTGTGAGGATGGCGCCACAACGAGGTACACGTCGTCTCGGCCGTTGGAATAGCCATCCGTGGCACCGATCATCCACAAACGACCGTCGGAAGCGTGTAGGATGGCAGCAGGCGTTTCATCCCATTGTGTGCCAAACGTGGGACCACCCTGCCATACCCCGCCATCGGTCCATCGCGAGAAGAGCCACTCGCCTTCACCGAGTCCCAAATCGCTGGTCGCGGCGATGGTCGCAAAATTGTTGGGGCCGTACCACGCAATGTCTTCGCCCGCCACATCCACGCCGGATCCTGGAATCGTTTGGAGCAAGGTATCCCCTTGCAGGTTGAAGCAAGAAAAACCCAATCGCATCCCATCGGGGGTGTCTGCATTGAAGAGCATCACGACGGTCGAATCCTGCACATCCACCGCCTTGGCCATTGTTGGTGAATCAAATGGCGTCGCATAGCTCCACTGCACATTGCCATCGAGTGCATCAAACACGGTGCAGTGGGCTCCATCGCCAGCCGAGGTGGACACGGCTATGGCGCCCTCAATGAATACGGCATCGGTCACTTCTTCCGCTACTCCGCTGTCCCACGACCACGCGCTGTCAAAGAGCCACATGCCTTGGTTCCAGGTGTGCAACGTTACGTGCACATCCCCGCCGCCAGTCGCGTAAGTCGTTCCCACCGACCACAAGGAATCGTTGCGCTGAAGGAGCCGCGCGGGTATGTCCCACGCATCAGAACCCCACTGCGTTTCGGAGATGGCATTGCCCTCGGCATCTACGGTGTACCAGCCCCAGTCGTACGCCGCCGAGGCATTAGCATAGCGTACGCCCATTACCGTGATCAAACCCTCCCCGTGCTCTGCGGCATCGACCGGTTGAAGCAGGGGTCCGTCGGAGACCGTAGTGTTCCAAACTGGATTCAGTAGCGAATCAAACCGGTGGAGCCACGCGTGCGGCTCTTCATCGGTGGTGCTGTTGGACGAGCTCAGTGATAGGACATCGCCATTGCTCAGCTCGACCAGCCGCAGTCCGCGGTCGTCGCGTTGTCCTCCGTATACGCGTACCTCAACGGTATCAGCTTGCGCCCAACCTCCCAAGGCTGCGCCCATACCCGCCACAAGGCATGCCGCTTCAATCCACTTGAACAGCCGCATGTACACGTTTCAATTGAGTGAGCAAGCCGCTGAGCTGGTCCAGCGGCAACATGTTGGCGCCGTCGGACAGGGCTTCGCCGGGACGAGGATGTGTTTCGATGAACACCCCGTTGGCGCCAGCAGCAACGGCTGCCTTGCCAATGGTGGCGATGAGTTCGGGACGGCCACCCGTAACGCCGGACGACTGATTGGGCTGCTGCAGGCTGTGGGTGATATCAGCAATAACCGGAGCCATGCGTGCCATCACTGGGAAACCGCGCATGTCCATCACCATGTCCTGGTAGCCGAGCATGGTACCGCGTTCGGTCAGCCAGACGCGGGGGTTGCCCGACTCCTGCACCTTGACCACGGCATGTTGCATGGCTTCAGGAGACAGGAATTGGCCTTTTTTGATGTTGACCACTTTGCCGGTTTGGGCAGCCGAAACGAGCAAATCGGTTTGCCGGCACAAGAAGGCTGGAATTTGCAGGACGTCGACATACCCTGCAGCTTTCGCCGCTTCATCAGCAGCGTGAATGTCCGTGGTGGTCGGCACGGAAAATCGCTCGCCCACTTTGGCGAGAATTTCGAGGGCTTTCTCGTCGCCGATGCCTGTAAAGCTATCCAACCGCGAGCGGTTCGCCTTGCGGTACGACCCCTTAAAAATCAACGGGAGATCCAAAGCCGCACAAACTTCGACAACCCCTTCCGCCACTTCCATGGCGACATCTTCGCCCTCAATGGCGCAAGGACCTGCGATGATTTGCAAGCGATTGCCTGCTGTCCATCCTGCGTTTTGGAAACGTTCCGCTTGGTTCATGGGATAAAGTTCGTGGTTTCTGGTGGAGTGAATGCGACGGTTTTACAAGTTTTGGTAGCGCAGGGTGATGCCACGCCCGTACGCCGCGTTGGAGCCCCAACCGAATGGGTCTTCGACAAACAGCATCCAAGCGTATTCCCCCGGCTTCCGCCACCGTGCCCAAGCAGCAGGGCGCAACCGGCCCCAGCCGCCAGCAACCAACTGCACACCCGCTTGCCATCGCTTGCCAATGGCTCGGCGGTAACCGGTGACTGCCCTTGGCACGGGCATCCAATCCCCAATCTGTGCCTGCACGTCCCACCCGGAACGCGGTCCGAGCGGGTGCTCAAACGACGCGTCGACCCGGAACGGCATCAAGCCAAACCGGTACCGCTCGTTCAATGTGGTGATGACCTCCGACGCACCCGCAGATTCCGTGAGCGATTCCACTGATAATCCAGGGCCCGTGAATGTCAGTCCGGTCGTTTCCACCAAGGTATCGACCTGCAATTCGGTCCATTTGGGCGCAACGGTGAACCCCAAGTTTTGTACGCGCAGGTGGAAGGCAAACGGCGCTTCTTCCCGCAGGAAATGCCACTCGGCATTGGTGGCCAACCCCCACGAACCGCCTTCGGCCCACCCCATGTGACCGCGGACGTATCCGGTCAAATAGTCCAACCCTTCACTCACATAAAAGTGCCCGTTGCGAATTCGGCCATCCATCGATTGCGTGCGGTACACAAGCCCCAGTTCGATGCGATTCCGGTTCGCACCTTCCAATCCAATGGCCGCCTGAATCCAAGTTCCCGTGCGAAATCGTGAACCGTCCAACACGTCCCATCGACCCAGGTGTCCGGCATTGCCGGTGAATACCAAATCAAACACTTCCGGCGTCCACCGGATGTCGCCGAGGGTTTTGAATTGAAACGAACCGCACAGCCTCGCTTCCGTTTCTTTCCAAGGTCGCAAGCTGCGCCAATTCACAGCCACACCCGAAGTGTATCCAAAAGCGCCCATTTCGCCGGCTTGAGCCGCTCGTGCAGACTCCACCAAGGTTCGATCAATGTGACCTCCGCGAATGAGCAACCCGCCCAATTCGTGCGACAGGGCATTGGAACGGTATTGACCCCACGCCGTGGCTTCCCACGTCAATGAATCCAACTGCCCTTGAGCAGCGCAGGCCAGAGCCAAAAACAGGTATGTGAGCCAGCCCTTCATAGCACACTGACTTGATACGTCCCTTCATATGCCACCTGCAACCGAACCCGCTCCGCACCGGTAAACTGCACTGGACCTTCGGAGGTCATCGCCGCTTCGATGATCAAGGTGGCCGGCGAGGCCAAGCGGGCTTCGTCGATGGGAATGCGCACCTCGGTCACCTCGGTCATCGGGAATGCAGCGGCCTCGGCCGTAAACACCTCAGGTTCGAGCACCGGGTCTTCATAAACCCACGTTCCGGTTACGTTCCAATGCACCGGGTAGCCATTTGTGATTCGCACAATGAGTTCGCCTGTAAATCCGGTCAAGTCGGTCCCTTCCAACGCGAGCGAACGAACGACGTGAAAATCCTCAACGGCCCCTTCCAATGGCCATTCAAAATCGAGGTACAGTTGCGGGGGCTGACGCGTATCGAGAAAATCTTGCCCGCCCGAGACATCGCCAAGCGGATTGAGCAAGGCTTCTCCACTTGCGGTGACAGCCTCAGGCAAGTACCCCAACAAATCGAACAGCGACGGTGCTGTTTCAAGCAAATCAATCTCCCAGACGGTTGGTTCCACCTCCCCCCCGTTCCAGTCCGCTCGAGCAATTTGCTGGGGGACGCCGAGCGCCGGATGGCTCACGGCAATGCCATCTACCGACAGCGCATCCAATTGCAAACGCAAGTCTGCGGCAATGGTATTGCGAAACTGAAGCGTGGCATGCGTGGGCTCGATTTGCAAAAACCCACCGGGGAAATCCGCGGGTTGGAACACGGTTTGATCCACGTCGAAGGCAACCGTCTCCTGGCCAAAATACCCACCGACTTGTTCCACGAACATGTCTTGGAAGTGGATCCTCACCCGAATGCTATCGGTTCCAAATACCTGCGCCGTATCTGTGATGTCTGCGGGTGTCCCGATGACCAATTGACTGGCAATTCGGTTGATTTCATTGCCCGAAACGCCGGTCAAATCAATGACCGCACCGGCCAAATCAATGGTGCCCGACTCGGTCTGGAATGCCACGCCGTCGCTTGGGGGCAGCACCACTTTCAACTCCACCGGCTCACCGCCGATGGTCACGCTCGGGAAGGCATACTGCAATTCCACGTAGCCATTGGTTGAACTCTCGACGAGGTAATCGATGCGGCCGCCCGACAGCACTAGGCCTGAAAATTGTTGGTCGATTCCCTGAAATACAATGTCCTCCTCGGAATCCAGCAAAACCGTCCCGGGCGGCACGGGAAAGGGTCCACCCGTGAAGTCCGGTGTAAGCTCTTGGGCTACAATGGTATCGGGCAGTTCTGTGAGCGAAGGAATTTCCCAATCGGCAACCGGCCCCTCAAATCGGAGGACCGCCGGTGTACCCTCTTTTACGTCGATGCTGCCATTCTCCGAGGAGGCCTCAATGACATCGATCCAACTCCAACCATCATCGATGAGGGGCAGCGCGACGTCAACTGCCCACGTTGTGGGCTCGCGTTTGCACCCGAAAGCCACTGCGGCTAGCAGGAGGACGAAAAGTCCTTGCTGGAATCGAATGCGGGTATTGAGGCGTTTCATGGCTCTTGCTTCGCTGCATCGGAAAGGGACCAAGGCACCTTCCACGGATCCAGACTCAACCAAACGGCCCAGCCCAATAACAACAAGGACAAGGGAACGAATTGGGGAACGAAAATAAACAGCAACAAAAAACCAACGACGCCCACGGACAAAATCCACCGGACCCAATGGTGCAAGCGACCCTTGGGAAGGGACCAGAGCAAAGGCAAGAAGGGCGAGGCCCAGAGCATGTTCCAATTGCCCCAGGTATCGCGGTGATCGGTCAACGTCCACATCGCGAGCAACAACAGACCAAGTACGCCTGCCAACACCTGCACGGCCTTGCCTGCACGACGCTCCCTAAACGAAGTCGTGCGGCCCGCGCGGTGGCTCAGCAACCGCCGAATCGACCATACGAGCGTCCAAATAAGAACCAGTGCACACCACATGACTGGATGCGCCAGCGCCGGAGTGTAGACGACGCTGCGAAACCACGACCGCTGCGGGGGCAGCAATTCTTCGGCAGGCCCGGCAATTGAGCGGCCGTCGAGGGTGGCATTTTGCAGTTGCTGCATCAAACCGTCTGGGAGGAAGCTCGAACCGCATGGCGGCATCAAGCGATCGGCGCGCGGGCCGAGGATGAAGTCGATGCCCGTTTCAATCCACGCATCCCCGTGCATGTACGGGCGCAGTGCCTCGCGGTAGGTTACGCCCAGTGCGGCGTCGGCGGCACACCCGCTGTCCCAGCGATCGCCGAACACGGCGTGCAGAACCGTCAGCACGCGCGAGGAGCAATTGTCTTCGAAAAACTTGTACGCGTAAACGCGGTTTTCAGGGAGGTAATTCCATTCGAGGTAGGCTACCAATGCCCGCGCATCGTCCGGCGACAAGGCAAGCGGTTGTTCCAAAATGGCCCGCTCGAAATGCATGTATTCGCGCTGGAAGGAGGAGAACGGCGATTTGGCCAATCGGTAGTTCAATTCACCACGCATGAAGCGCAGGTAAAATCCTTCACCGAACTCAAACGTACCGTAGTTGTAGGTCCAATCCACTGGTGGCGTCTGGCCAGTATCGAACACGCGGATGGCCGTGTGCCCCCACGCGCTGTACAAGTCTGGTCCGGGTGAACCGGTGAGAACGGACACTTCCACCTCGTCCGTCCAATTGCCCTGGGCTGCGGCGGCAGGCATCCACCCCATCCCAAGCGCCACCGCCAAAACCGTCCATTTCAAACCGTTCCAAGCTGCACGCAGCACTTCATTGGCCGCGCCATATAGCCATACGTTGCTGTATGCGCCGGTCGCTACCTCAGGTTCGTGGAGTTGCACCCGCAGCTTCCCGCCCGGCATCCGCACCTCGCGCTGCAATGCACCACCGCGTTCAGCATAGTCGGCGATAGCGGCGGCGACGGCTCCCGTTCCGCAGGCACGCGTTTCAGCCTCTACCCCTCGCTCGTACGTGCGCATCGCAAGTGCATCGGCGTCAATCCGTTGCACGAAATCCACATTGGTACCGTCCGGTGCATACTCCACGCCGTAGCGGATGGCGCGGCCCTCACTAACTACATCGCGCGCAGCTGCATTTTCCACCCAAATCAAATGATGCGGAGATCCCGTGTTGACAAATGTGGCCCCTTCAGCGGCGGCCTTGGGCGGAGTAATGGGTTGCAATTCAACTCCGGGCTCCATTTGGGATTCGTCCCACGCCACCGCGTGGCGACCATCGCAGGCGTGCAGGGTTCCACCTGTTTCGGGCATCCACCCCTGCCCGCGCAAAAACGCAAATAGCGCGCGGCTTCCATTGCCGCAGAATGACCGGGACCCATCTGCGTTAACGTAATCCATTTCCCATTCGGGACAGGGCATCGCATCCGCCTTGTTATTCAAGGGCTGAAAAAAGATCAATCCGTCCGCCCCAACACCATTTGCAGCATCGCACATGGCCGCAATCGTCGCCGCATCGGGCAGCACAGCCCAATCCCTGCGGTCCAACAGAATGAACGCATTCCCCGTCCCCTCCCATTTCCAAGCATTGATGAGCATCGCAACGAAGGTAACCCATCCGTGCTGGCCTATCTTTACCCTGTCAACGAAAAATGAACGCATCCACCTCCTTAGAAACGGGCGTCAAAGCATTGCTTGAAGCCTTTCGCACCATGAGCACCGCACGTGCCATGAGCGACCTCTTCGAAGCGAATGCGCGGTTGACATCGAAATATGTCCACGCTTGTTCCCGCGGCCACGAAGCCATCCAGTGGGCAACGGGGCGAATACTCGAACACCAGGACTACCTCAGCGCCTACTACCGAGACGACTGCTTGCTGCTGAGCCTCGGTATGGAACCGGAGGAATTGATGCTGCAG
>DJYV01000018.1:4104-5048 GCA_002448555.1 Flavobacteriales bacterium UBA6969 | reverse complement strand
CGAACAGGCAATCTTCCCAGTCCGCGGATTCTATTAAGGCGTTCACCGGCTCGGCAGGCAGGCCATCCGCTTCCGTTCGATCGCCCAAGCGCTTCCATGTGCGGCCGTCGTTTTCGGTGACGAAGACGTACGAGTCAAAATGATCCAAGCGGTAGGCATTGAGCCCCACGTACAGCCGGTTGGGGTGGTGCGCGCTCCAGAGCACTTCGCTCACCCAGAACGTCCGTTCGTTTTTCGGGTCTTGCGGCACAGGTGAAGTCAACTGCGTCCAGCTGTACCCGCCGTCGCGGCTGACCTGGATCAGTCCGTCATCCGTGCCGACCGCGAGTTGGCCAAAGCGCAAAGGACTTTCGTGCAGGCTGGTGATGGTGCCGAACGGCACGTTGCCAGGAATGCCGCCGCGGGTCAGGTCGCCGCTGAGGGTTTCCCAGTTGGTCCCCTGGTCAAACGACCGGTGTACCCGGTTCGATGCCATGTACAAGATGTCGTTCTGGTGCCGGCTCAGCCAGATGGGCGTTTGCCAATTCCAGCGCAGTGGCGTTTCGCCGAGGGCGTGTTGGGGATGGATGCCCGTGTAGACATCGGCCTTGAGGTCCTGTCGGCTGTAATAGCCAAACTGCGAACCGGTGAAGACCACATCGGGGTCGCGCGGATCCACTTCGATTTGCATGCCGTCACCGCCCCCAATGGAGGTCCACGCGTAATGTCCGCTCTGGTGCCATCCAGGGGTATTGCGGTAGTTGGATGGGCCGCGCCAAGTGCCGTTGTCCTGAAGGCCGCCATAGATGCGGTAAGGCTCAGCGTTGTCGACTTCGACGGCATAGAATTGGCCGACTTCTGGGCTGTTGCACTTGACCCAGTTATCGCCGCGGTCCCAGCTGATGTTGATGCCGCCGTCGTTGCCGTTGATGAGGTGGTCGGGATTGGCGGGGGCAATCCACAGG
>DJYV01000018.1:0-3792 GCA_002448555.1 Flavobacteriales bacterium UBA6969 | reverse complement strand
GCGGGGTCAATCCACAGGTGGTGGTGGTCGACGTGTACGTTGGGCGCGCCAATAGACGACCACGTTTCGCCTCCATCCTCGGACTGGATGAGCGGCACACCGGCGATGTACAACCGGTCGGCATCCGTTGGGTCGACTTCAATCAAACCGAAATAATACCCATAGGTGTAGCAAACGTCTTCCAGCGCCTCAGAATGCGTGCGAACCCATTGCGCTCGGTCAGCGGGCAGGCGGTAGACTTCTGCGCCGGCGATGTCGGCTTCGAACAGGGCGCGGTTACCGTCGGTGAGGTAATCGTAAAAATCCCGCGGCACCAACGATCCAGCAGCTACATCTTCCAATGCTGAAGCCGCAGTGGCTTCGCGCGGGAAATTGTTTTCTTCCAAGTATGCCTCTAGCAAGGCCGTGTCGAGTGCGGCAAATTCAGCTGGTGTCATGGCCTTGAAATCGTCAGGCGCATAGTACCCCTCGCCATCCTCTTCAGCCGGAAGGGGGGCCTGGTTGTCGGCCAAGGCGAACAGCTGTTCGCTGTCGGCGTGCCAGGCCAAGCCGATGCGGCCGGTGAATTCGGATTTCGGAAATCCTTCCAAGGCCGACAATTCCGACCAAGTCGCTCCTCCATCCGTGCTTTCCCAGATGCCGCTTCCGGAACCGTTGCCGCGGAAGTCCCACGCCCGGCGTGTGCGGTCCCACAGGGCCGCGAAGAGTCGATTGGAATTGGATGGGTCGATGATGAGGTCGACTGCCCCGGCGTCGCCGTGGTCGCCGGCCTGCTGCAGCACGCGTTCCCAAGTGGCACCGCCGTCGCTGGTTTTCCAAACGCCTCCACTGGTGTTCGCGGAGTACAGCGGTCCCAAGACGGCTGAATATGCGATGTCCGGATTGCCCGGGTCCAGCACAATGCGTCCAATGTGGTGGGCGTCCGCCAATCCAGCGTGTTGCCACGTCTCGCCACCGTCGTCACTTCTGTACATGCCGGTGCCGGCGTACGAACTGCGCGAGCTGTTCACCTCACCGGTTCCGGCCCAGATGCGGCCGGTTTCCGGGTGCACAGCAATCGCCCCCAAGGTGATGGTCAAGGCGTCATCGAATAGGGGTTCGAAGGAGGTGCCGTGGTTGACCGTGCGCCAAAGGCCGCCCGATGCGTAAGCAACGTAGAAGGTACGTCCGTCCGGGCTGTCCACCGCGATGTCCACGACCCGTCCGCTCATCACCGTTGGCCCCACGCACCGAAGGTCGAGACCCGCGGTCCAAGAAGCGGCGTCGCTGTTGGTGCGCTGGTCGAGCACGGATAGGCGCTCAGCGGCCGAAGTGGGCGCGAGGCGGTTTCGCTGGCCGAGGCCGTTGGTTCCAAAGGCAACAAGGGCGAGGAGAAGGAAGGTGCGGTTCATTGGAGTTTGGGGTTGTTGCGGTGGCGGTCGGCGTCGCGCCGGGTTTTCTTTTCGATGTTGGCTTGAAAGGCCTCGGACAAGTCAACGCCAGTCTGATTGGCGAGGGCTGCGAGGACCCACAAGATGTCGGCCATCTCGTCGGCGAGGTTGGCTTGGCGGTCCGATTCCTTTTCACTTTGGTCGCCGTACCGGCGCGCCATGATGCGGGCGAGTTCGCCCACTTCTTCGGTGAGGATGGCCATGTTGGTCAACTCACTGAAATAGCGGACGCCGACGGTGGTGATCCATTCGTCCACTTGGGCTTGGACCGATTGGAGGGTGGGGGAAGTGTTCATGCTTTGTTTTTCGTGTCGATCCAGATGGTCACGGGTCCGTCGTTGACGAGCGCCACTTTCATGTCGGCCCCGAATTCGCCGGTTGCGACCGGGGTTGTGGAGAGTGCATTGAAGGCTTGGATAAAGGCCTCGTAAAGCGGGATGGCGTGTTCCGGGCGCGCCGCTTTGATGAAGCTGGGTCGGGTGCCTTTTTTGGTGGCGGCATGGAGGGTGAACTGGCTGATGATCAACGCCCGCCCTTCCACGTCCACGAGCGACCGGTTCATTTTGCCTTCGGCGTCGCTGAAAATGCGCAGCCCAGCGATTTTACGGGCCAACCATTCGACATCTTCCGTGCCGTCCTCCGCTTCCACGCCAAGCAGGATGACCAGGCCGTGGTCAATGGCCCCGCGGACCTCCTGATCGATGCTCACCGATGCTTCGCTTACCCGTTGAATGACCGCTCTCATGGTCCCGAAATTACAACACCCCTCGCACCGTTGACAACTGGTGAGTAAACGGGCAAAAAATCTCACGGTCAGGTCCAACGCGCAGCGTAATTTTGCTCGCAAAATCCCGAACAATGAACGCCTCGATTGCACCGGCCACGTTGGAACAAGCCCAAGACATGGGTTTGACGGCAGATGAATTCAAAAAAATCGAAGAAATCCTCGGCCGCACACCGAATTTCACGGAGATGTGCATCTACTCCGTGATGTGGAGCGAGCACTGTTCGTACAAGAATTCCATCAAGTACCTCAAGACGCTGCCTAAGGAAGGCCCCCACATGCTCGTCAAGGCGGGAGAAGAAAATGCCGGGATCGTGGACATAGGCGACGGCTTGGGCTGCGCATTCAAAATTGAATCCCACAACCACCCTTCCGCATTGGAACCCTACCAAGGCGCGGCGACGGGCGTTGGCGGAATCAACCGCGACATCTTCACCATGGGCGCGCGCCCCATTGCTCAGCTCAACAGCTTGCGTTTCGGTGACCTCGAAAACCCACGCACCAAGTGGCTGCTCGAGGGCGTTGTCAAAGGCATCGGCGATTACGGCAACAGCTTCGGTGTGCCCATCGTTGGCGGCGAGGTCTTTTTTGACCCGTGTTACCAAGTGAATCCGCTGGTGAACGCCATGTCCGTGGGCATCCTCGAAACCGACAAAATCATCAGTGCCACGGCTTCCGGCGTCGGCAATCCCGTGTACATTGTTGGGTCGGCCACCGGAAAGGACGGCATCCAAGGCGCGTCATTTGCCTCGAAGGACATCACTGCTGAGAGCGCAGAGGATTTGCCAGCCGTGCAGGTCGGCGACCCGTTCCAAGAAAAGCTGCTGCTCGAGGCGACCCTCGAACTCGCTGCTACGGATTCGGTGCGCGGCATGCAGGACATGGGCGCGGCAGGCATCACCTGTTCGACCTCGGAAATGTCAGCTGCCGGTGGCGTGGGTATGGACATTGATTTGGACAAAGTGCCTTTGCGCCAGTCGGACATGCAGCCGTTTGAAATCCTCCTCAGTGAGTCCCAGGAGCGCATGCTCGTGGTGGTGAAAAAGGGCGATGAAGCGGTCGTAGAAGGTATTTTCGACAAGTGGGATTTGCGCGCGGAATGCATTGGCACGGTCACAGAGGGCAACCAGATTCGTTTTTACAAGGAAGGCGACTTGGTGGCGGAGGTACCAGCCGACACACTCGTACTGGGCGGCGGCGCCCCAGTTTATGACCGCGAGTTCAGTGAGCCAGCGTGGTACGCGGACGCCCAAGCGTGGGATGCCTCGTCGGTGCCGGTGCCATCGATTGAAGAAGTCAAAGACATCGCCGATCGCCTGATCCAATCCCCCAATATCGCTTCGAAAAAGTGGGTGTGGGAGCAATACGATAGCATGGTGGGCACCATCAACCGCAGTACGAACCAACCTTCCGATGCGGGTGTGGTCAGCGTACGCGGAACTAAAAAGGCCTTGGCCCTCACGGTGGATTGCAACGCGCGTTACGTGGAGATGGATCCTGAAATCGGGACCGCCATCGCTGTGGCCGAAGCCGCCCGCAACATCAGTTGCTCCGGCGGGGGACCCAGTGCCATCACCA
>DJYV01000173.1 GCA_002448555.1 Flavobacteriales bacterium UBA6969 | reverse complement strand
ATTTCCACCCAGGTTGAATCCGGTAACAGCGGACACCCTTCCGCTTCGCCTTGCACGGTGTACCATCCGGAATCCTCTGGTTGGCTGTTGTTCACCTGCACGCCCACTTGGTTGCCCATGGCTTGACCATCCGGGTCGGTCCAGGCATAAGCTGCCCCGGCAATCGGGAGGGCCTCCAAGGTGAAGTTTTCAGTTTGACACCAAGTTGCATTGTCTGTTGCGATGTTGAGCGTTTGCTGCGGGATGACTTCCACGTCGAATAACGTCGGCGGAGAAAGGCACCCGTGGTCGTTGACGACGAGCGTGTAAATACCATCGTTGTCGAGGGTGACGGACGCCTCGGCAATGCTGTCTGCACTTGGATAAAATCCATCGGGTCCAGCCCACTGGTACTGCACCGTTTCCAATGGGGTAGTGGAGAGCACCAAGGGGGCGCCTTCGCACACCACCGAGTCCCCTGAGATTTCGGGGGCTTCTGGGAACGGATAGACCAGCAGGTTCAGGGTGTCATTTTCGATTGGACATGCACCGACATAGCCTGATACAATGTATTCTCCAGCATCGCCCAATCCGACTTCACCAAACGGGAAAGGATTGCCTTGCCCTGAGAAACCGTTCGGTCCCGTCCAATCGTAAGTGGCTCCGAAAAGCAGGTTGGATTCAAGCTCGAGTTCATCCCCCTCACACAGCGCGTTGTCATCTACTTGAACGATGTAGGCTTGAGCTGCATAGTTGCTGAAGTACCCGTAGCGCGTGCCCGAAGATGCCCCGCCGTTGATGATTCCCAAGTGGAAATTGGAGGTCGAGTTGTACAAGCGGGAGGCGGATAATTGGGGTACAAACGACGAGGCGGTGATGTTTGCGTATTTCCATTCACCATCCGTGCCCGGGACGTTGTTGAACTGATTCGCATTGATCAATGCGGGATTTCCATTGAATTCAAAGTCGTCTTCACCTCCGGTCGGCACGAGGATCTTCAATCCAATAAATTCGTTTGTGGACCGGATGAAAGCGACTTCCTGTGAGCCGGTGCACACAATGGGAGGGAGCAATGCGCCGCCTACTTCACACCCGAATCCGGTCAAGTGCAACGCATATACTGGACTGCTGGCTTCGTAATACGCCGAGTTTGCATACAAGGTGTGCGAATAGATGGAAGTCAAGTTATTTAGCGTCGTGACCACGTTGCCATTGACTGAGATGGTGGTATTCGCCTCGGTGGGGATAAAAAACACCTTGTCCGGTCCGTTGAGGTTGCCTTTGATGGCGATGTATTCCGTTCCGACAATGTCAATGGGGACAATTTGGTCGCCGAAGAGGTCGGCGCAGCCGCCGTATGGCGTGCCGTTGAGGGAGTCATCGCTGATGGTAATGGCAATGGGTTTGTCCGAATTGACAACGGTCCCGAACGGATGTTGGCTCGCCGCCGTAGATGTCGCACGTCCGCTCCATGTTTCCCCGGCATCCAAGGTGATGGTAAACGTGACATTTTGCGGATGCCCGACGATGGGTTTTCGCGGTGTGATTTCGATCGTGGTGTTGTCCTCGGTGGCCACTATGTCAAAGCCTGCGGGCGACTGCGTGTAGCCGTTGTTCAAGTAATTTTGAAAAGGAACAAAAAATGCGGTTCCGAGAGCGTTTGCGCCTTTCAGCGCGTAGATGTCCGGGTTGAGGTTGTTCGATGGATTCACCTCGTAATAGGCTTGGATCAGCGCTGTAGAGGTGATCTTCAGCCCCTTGGTCAAAATCGTATTGGCAGGCTTGTTTTCGACCAAAGAGAGCCATGGCGCCAAATTGAGGGAGGAAACGCTGTTGGCGGGGACTGAGATGGTTTGCGTAGGAAACGTACCATTGGCCGGTTGTTCCACGGTGACGATGGCAGCTTGGTCAAACGTAGCGAAGCGCAGGAGCGTCGGACTGTCGCCGTGGTTGGCCCAAACCTCCGGAGCGACAAACCAAAATTCGGTGTCGACCTGCGCATGCACGCGGCCGATCCCGCTCAGCAAGCAGGCCATCAGCACCAGGTGAACCAAGAGGGTAAGCCGTTTCAAATTCAAGTCAATCAATTGGTTGGAGCAAGGTAATTATTTCAACGCAACGAAAATGCGTTTGCTCCCGTATACCGCACAAGAAAAGAATCCCATGGCTTACATCTGGAACCCCAACGCCCTTCCTCAATTCGATAACGATACGCTGATTTTGCGCATTCCGGCTTCCGGTTTGTTTGCCCGTGTTTCAGGGCCAATAGTGGAATTGCTCAGTCAACTGCCTTTCTCGGACGTAGACGCCGCCGCTGCTGATTGGCAGAAACGGTGCGGCCGTGCGGATCTCGAGGCGCAAAGCGCGAGCATAATCTGGCACGAATTGGTGGATCTTGGAGCCATTCGGGAAGTTGAATTTGACAAGCCGTTGAACCCCGCGCCGGAAGGACAGTACATCCAGCTGGACACCGGTCAACGCCATTCGCGCCTTCACCGGTTCATGGGCGCTCAGGGATTCCTCGCTGATGACGACGTCCTGCATGTAGGAGCGTAAGCACGCGCTTGGCCGCGTATCTTCGTCCAAAATTTGCACGCATGTTTGGACGCCTTACATCACCGCTCAGAAGCCTTGGATTTGTAGCCTTGGCCATTTCGCTTTTTTCATGTGAAGGCAACACCCGCCTCCAGTGGAACCTTCAGAATGACTCTTCCGAAGCTGTTTACGTTGTGCACAAGGCTTGGGACTACAGCGCAGTCCCGCCTGACACGCTATCCGTTGCTGCAGGTGAGACCTACCTCCTTGGGGTCAATGACATTCTCGGTGGCAATTCCATTCCATGGGATCCAGCCAGTTTTATCGATACGCTGTTTGTGACCTCCGCTACCGGAGCGTTGTGCACCAAAGATTGGACTAATACAGAAAATTGGTGGATGGTGAGCCAAGAAGAGCGCCGAATCCCGTCCAGTTGGTCACATACCTATTTCTTTCGTGTCGAGGACGCCGACTTTTAACGCCACTTTAGGTATTTGATGGATCGACCTTCGGATTGGATCTCCTTGAGGGAGTCGATGCCAATGCGGATGTGTTCATCCACGAAAGAGGCTGTGACTTTCGCGTCGCTGGCATCGGTTTTTACGCCTGATGGGGTCATGGGTTCGTCGCTCACGAGCAACAAGGCTCCTACGGACAACCGGTTGGCGAACCCAACGCTGAAGAGGGTGGCCGTCTCCATATCGATGGCTTGAGCCCGTGTACTGCGCAGGTATGCCTTGAATGCATCGTCGTGTTCCCAAACCCTGCGGTTGGTGGTGTATACCGACCCCGTGTAGTAGTCCCGGTTGTAATCCCGAACGGTCGAGGAGATGGCACGCTGCAGCGCAAAGCTCGGCAAGGCTGGCACTTCAGGTGGGAAGTAGTCATTGGACGTACCCTCACCGCGGATGCCGGCCAATGGCAGGATGAGGTCGCCGATGCGGTTTTTTTCCTTTAAGGCTCCGCATTTGCCCAAGAAGAGCACGGCCTTCGGGGCAATGGCCGAAAGCAGGTCCATGACCGTGGCTGCATTGGCACTTCCCATTCCGAAGTTGATCATGGTGGTGTCATCTGCCGTCGCGCAGGGCATGGCTTTCTCGCGGCCCACAATTTCACATCCATTCCATTCGGCGAACTTCTCCAGGTAGTTGCTGAAGTTGGTAAGGAGGATGTGGCTTCCGAAATCATCCAATTGCATGCCCGTGTAACGCGGCAGCCAATTGGTCACAATGTCTTGTTTCGTTCGCATGATGCCAAGGTAACGCATCCCGGACCAAATAAATTTTCTTTACTTGCGTGCATGATTCAACGCATTGAACGGTCTTTTCACCTCGAGGAATGGCGGGCGGACGAGCTGCCACCTTCCGATTTGGAGTTACTCCAGTCCGCGCACAATGCATGCCAATCGGCTTATTCCCCGTATTCGAAATTTAATGTAGGCTCCTCGGTCCGGTTGGCTTCAGGTACCATTGTAGCGGGCAGTAACCAGGAAAATTCGGCCTATCCCAGCGGGTTGTGTGCTGAGCGTGTTGCCTTTTTTGCTGCAGGTGCCCAGCACCCGGATGACCCCATCGTAGCCGCGGCGGTCGTCACCGATAGCACCATGCCCGTGCTCGATTTCTCGCCGTGTGGGGGTTGCCGACAAGTGATGCTCGAGACAGAAGATCGACAGGGCGCACCGATTCGATTTTTGATGCAGACGGGCGCGTCAAATGTGTTGGTTTCGGCCAACGTTTCCCAGTTCTTGCCCTTGTCGTTCAAGCTGCCTGCGCACCGCAACCCTTAAGCCTGGTTTGACGTATACCGCAGCATGCGGTGTTCAC
>DJYV01000037.1 GCA_002448555.1 Flavobacteriales bacterium UBA6969 | reverse complement strand
CCACTGGCCCATGGGGCTCGATTGGATGTGGTGCACGGTATCCCCCCAGGACCAATCCATAGCGGTGGTGATCGCATAAGCCGAGTACACAACGGCCACGAGCATGGCAGCCGTTTGGAGGGTGTCGGTCCAAACAATCGTGCCCAGGCCGCCCTGTCGGGTGTACGCCCAAATCACGCCCAAGATGACCAACACTGCCAGTGCATATCCCCAATCCAACGCCACTCCGTCCGAAGCGCTCCAACCCAGCGGTTCGAGGATGAACAGCTTCAGCACAAGCGCCACGAGAAAAAGCCGAAAAGCGGCCCCGATGGTCCGTGACAAAATGAAGAACGCCGCGCCCGTGCGGTAGGCTTTGGGGCCGAAGCGGCTTTCGAAGTAGCCGTATATGCTCGTCAGCCCCATGCGGTAGTAGAGGGGCATCAGTACCGCCATGATGAAACCGTATCCGACGAGGTAGCCCAGTACCATCTGCATGTAGGTGAACCCTTGCGAGGCCACCCAACCTGGGACGCTGATGAACGTGACCCCGCTGAGCGAAGCCCCGAGCATGCCGAAAGCGACCGCGTACCAAGGGGCCTTTTTGCCGGCGACAAAAAAATGTGCATCGCCGTCTTGACCTCCCTGGCGCCCTGTCAGTCGAGCGACCAGCAGCAGCACTGCAACATATCCACAGAAAATCAGGACAACCGTCGTTGGAGTCATGCCCCAAAGATGAGCAACCGCCTGTAAATTTGCACCATGGAACTTCCTTCGCGGTTGATCGAAGCGGCCGTTGACCAAATGGCATCGCTGCCGGGTGTAGGCCGCAAAACCGCGCTGCGCCTCGTGCTGAACCTGTTGAACCGTTCGGACGAACAGGTGGACGCCTTTGCCGAAGCCTTCCAGACGATGAAAAAGGGCATTCATGCGTGCCGGCAATGCCACAACTTAACGGAAGCTGAAGTGTGCTCCATTTGCGCTGATCCCGCGCGCAACGAAGCATTGGTTTGTGTTGTGGAAGACATCCGGGATTTGCTGGCGTTGGAATCGACCGGGCAATACCGCGGCAAATACCACGTTTTGGGAGGCGTGATCAGCCCCATGGACGGCATCGGCCCCAACGACCTCAACATCGATACGCTCGTTCAGAGACTCGAGCAGCCTGACGGCGCTGACACCGATCAGCGTACCGAGGTCATTTTTGCCTTGCCGGCGACCATGGAAGGCGAGACCACGGCGTTTTACTTGTTTCGAAGATTGGCCAATTCCGATGTGGAAGTCACGGCAATCGCTCGCGGCTTGGCGGTGGGTGAAGACCTGCAGCACGCGGATGAAGCCACCTTGGTGCAGAGCCTGAAGCAGCGCTTACCGTATACCTCCTAACTTCAAGCCGTGGACGTTTCGGTCATCATTGTCAATTACAACGTTGAACACTTCCTATCCCAGTGCCTGCTCTCTGTGAGGGCGGGTGTTGCGGTGTTGGAACAATCGGGCTATGCAGCGGAGGTGTTTGTGGTCGACAACAATTCAGTAGACGGTTCCTGCGCGATGGTCCGGCGCCAGTTCCCGGAAGTGCATTTGATCGATTCCAAAGAGAATTTAGGCTTCTCAAAGGGCAATAACCTCGCCATTCGCCAGAGCAAAGGCCGTTGGGTGTTGCTGTTGAACCCGGACACCATCATTCAAGAAGACACGTTGTTGAAGTGTTTGGAACACGCCGATGCCCAGCCTCGCTTGGGCGGATTGGGCGTTCCCATGGTCGATGGTGCCGGCCGCTACCTGCCGGAATCCAAGCGTGGCATCCCAACCCCGAGTGCTGCCTTCTGGAAGATTTCGGGGCTGTACCGCTTGGCTCCTCGTTCGGCTCGGCTCAACCGGTACTACCTGGGGAATTTGTCAAAAGACGAATCCCAGCCGATTGAGATTTTGAGCGGTGCTTTTATGTGGATGCGGGCGTCGGCACTCGATGAAGTGGGATTGCTCGATGAGCAGTACTTCATGTACGGAGAGGACATCGACTTGAGCTGGCGCCTGATGAAAGGGGGGTATGAGAATCACTATTTTGCTGGCACCTCCATCGTGCACTACAAAGGGGAAAGCACCAAAAAAGGCTCGTTGAACTACGTGCTGGTGTTTTACCGCGCAATGCAGATTTTTGCGCGCACTCATTTTAGCGGCCGCGGAGGCCGTGCCATGCACCGGGTGATTCAATTGGCGATATACCTCCGTGCCGCCTTGGCCATCGCCTCGCGGGTATCCAAGTCCGTGGCGCTTCCGGCGGTGGAGTGGTTGCTTTCGTGGGCGGGATTGGTGTTTTTTCTGCAGCAATACGGAGCATGGCAGCACATCCGGTACGACTGGGACATGGCATTGCCCGCGACCGGTGCATACGCCTTTGTATGGTTGGCAGCGGTCAAATTGCAAGGCGGTTACGATCAACCGTGGCGTTGGAACGCCGTAGCGAAGGGGATTGTCATTGGAACGGTTGTGTTGTTGGCTACCTATGGCTTGCTTCCGGAATCGCTGCGTTTCAGCCGGGCCATCTTCTTGTTTGGGGCCGGGTTTGTCCCGGCTGTCATCGCAGGAGTGCGGGCGATTTCCACCCGATTCGGCGGTAGCGCCGGTGAGACCACGCCGAAGCGTTTGTACATCTCCGGGCCAGCGGATTTGATGCCCATGCAAGACTTGATTCGCACCCATGATGTGCTCGAGCCCGTTGCCTTTGGGGATGTGTACGCCTTGTCGATTCATCCTTCCAGCATCGATTCATCCGACGATGGCGTTCAATGGTTGGGCGCAATCGACAGCTTGAGCGATGCCATCCGTGTGCACCAATTCAATGAAGTCATCATGAGCGGGCGCGAAGTGTCCGCCGGTCAGATGATTCGTGCGATGAGCCTCGTTTCCAATAAGCATGTCCGTTTCCGCATTGCTTGGACCGATGACGGTCAAATTGTGGGAGCGGGCGGCCCCGAGCGCGGCGCCATCACGGAATGGAACGGCGCCATTTTCAAGCCGCGTGCTTGCCGCGCCAAACGCACCGTTGATGTGGCGATGGCGCTCTTGGTCTTGCTCGCCTTCCCGGTTTTCATGGTGAGGAAACAGAGTGACTGGCTCGGTGCTGCGGTAGAGGTGCTGATGGGCACTTCAACGTGGGTGGGCTACAACAATCCGTCGGAAAACCGCGCTCATCCGTCGAACGGTTTTGTGTTTCACCGAGCTGAAGGCATGGGCGAACGAGCCGGGCAACGCGCTCTGCTCACATACGTTCGTGATTATCGTTGGACAATCGATGTGCAAGTCATCTGGGAAGCCTTAATTTCGTACCGCGCAATACATCGCCATGGCAGTAATTGAAATCTTGTTACCCAAAATGGGGGAGAGCGTGGCCGAGGCCACGATTACCAAATTTGTCGTCAATGCGGGGGAACTAACCGAGGCCGATGAGCCCTTGGTTGAAATCGCCACTGACAAGGTCGATAGCGAGGTGCCCGCCCCTGAAGACGGAACCTTGGTGGAGTGGTTGGTGCAGGAAGGCGATGTGGTAGCCGTGGGCCAAGCCATTGCCAAATTCGAAATCGACGGTGATGCGGATGCAGCGCCCGCGTCCGCAAGTGCCGCAGCCACACCGGCTCCAACTCCGGCCGCCTCAGCCCCAGCTCCGACTCCAGCCCCAGTAGCAGCTCCAGCCCCAGCAGTGGTCGAAGCACTGCAAGCACCACTGGCTGCCTCAGGTCCGCTGGACCAGCTGCCTGCGCGCATCGGAGCCAACGGCCGATTCTATTCCCCACTCGTTCGCAGCATTGCCCAATCCGAGGGCGTCACACCCGCGGAATTGGATGGCATCGCCGGCTCCGGTTCGGAGGGGCGAGTGACCAAAAAAGACATTTTGGCGTACATCGCCAGCCGCGGCTCTGCAGCCGCAACAGCTCCGGCTACAACAGCTCCGGTCGCACCGCCGGCTTCCGCTCCAGCTGCCAGTACGGCCCCGACGGTTTCTGTTTCCGGGCAGGACGCGATTGTGGAGATGGACCGCATGCGCAAGCTCATCGCGGATCACATGGTTCGCTCGAAGCAAACCAGCCCACACGTAACCAGCTTCGTCGAGGCCGATATGACCAAAATCGTGGAGTGGCGGAAGCGCAACAAGGCCGCCTTCGAGCAGGCACACGGTACGAAATTGACTTTCACGCCGCTGATTGCGGAGGCCATTGTCAAGGCCATTCGGGATTTCCCTGGCGTCAATGCCAGCGTTGACGGCGACCGCATCATCATCAAGAAGCAGATCAATTTGGGCATGGCGACGGCGTTGCCATCCGGCAATTTGATCGTGCCGGTCATTCACAACGCGGACCAATTGAGCTTGGTTGGTTTGGCTACGCGGGTCAACGACCTTGCCGACCGAGCCCGCACTGGAAAGCTCAAGCCGGATGATACCGCTGGCGGAACATACACCATGTCCAACGTGGGCACCTTCGGCAACGTCATGGGCACGCCCATCATCAATCAGCCGCAGGTTGGCATCCTCGCCTTGGGTGCCATTCGCAAAAAGCCAGCAGTCATTGAGACGCCGGAAGGGGACATGATTGGCATCCGCCACATGATGTTCCTCAGCCACAGCTATGATCACCGCGTAGTGGACGGCATGCTGGGAGGTAGCTTCGTTAAGCGCGTAGCCACGTACTTGGAGGAGTTTGATTTAAACCGGTCGGTTGTCTAAACCATGGATGTATCTGCACTCGAGCTGAAGCGTCCGTTGGTGATTTTCGATTTGGAAACCACGGGCACGGACCTATCGAAGGACCGGATCGTGGAAATCGCTATGATCAAAGTCAACCCCGACGGCACCGTGGAGAAAAAGCCGGAGCAGCGCGGTGCAGAACACCGCCTCTTGATCAATCCGGGCATGCCCATTCCCCTCGAAACTAGCCTCATTCACGGCATTTACGACGACGACGTAAAGGACAAGCCTACTTTTCGCCAATACGCCAAGAGCATGGCGGAATTTCTGGATGGCTGTGATTTGGGGGGCTACAATTCCAACCGGTTCGATGTACCGTTTCTGGCCGAGGAATTCCTACGGGCCGGGATCGACTTTGATTTGGAGGGGCGCAACTTGATTGATGTGCAGAACATCTTCCACAAGATGGAACAGCGCACCTTGCGGGCGGCCTACAAGTTTTATTGCGGCAAGACCATCGAAGGGGCCCACGAAGCGTTGCCCGATACGGAAGCGACCTTGGAGGTGCTATTGGCTCAACTGGAAAAGTACCAAGACACCGTGGTGGATGTATCCGACGATGAGACAGTGGGGCCGGTGCCACGGGATATGGATGAACTCGGGACCTTTTGCCAGCGGCAGCCGTTTGCTGATCCCGCAGGCCGATTTGTCATCGGGGATGACGATGCCATCTGTTTCAATTTTGGCCAACACAAAGGCAAGCGGGTAGTGGATGTCTTGACCGCCAACCCCGGCTATTTTGGGTGGATGATGGGAGCCGATTTTCCGGAATACACCAAAAAAGTGCTCAAGCGCGTTCACGATTCAATGAACGCTTGATCCATCGCATGGCCAAACGCATTGCCGTCCTTGTTTCCAATGATTTGAACCACGACCAACGGGTGCTCAAGACCTGTGCTACGTTGGAGTCTGAAGGGTGGATCCCTGTTCTGATTGGACGGCAGATGCCGGAGTCCAAACCGTTGAATGTCCCCTTTGAAGCCCGTCGGTTGCAGCTGCCTTTTCAGCGGGGCGCAGGCTTCTACGCCGCGCTGCAAATCGGGCTCTTGCGGGCGTTTTTGCGCACCGATATCGATGCCATTTGGGCCAACGATTTGGATACGTTGTTGCCGGCCTATCTGGTCGCCCGCGCCAAGCGGTTGCCATTGGTGTATGACAGCCACGAATACTTCACTGAGGCAGCGGGTTTGACAGGACGGCCACTTCAACGGGGCGTATGGCTGATGGTGGAACGCGCCATTTTTCCACGGCTTAAGGCCGTAATCACAGTCAATGAGGGCATCGCCGATGCCTACCACGAGCGTTATCCCCACGCACGAGGCGGTCGTCCCTTCGTCGTGCGCAACATGCCCCGCAAGCGCAGCGAACCCGTGCAATCGTTAACCAACTGGAAGGAACGCCTCGGCGTCCCGGCCAATGCCCCGTTGCTCATCGTGCAGGGCGCCTACCTCGACAAGGATCGTGGTGTGGTGCAAGCAGTCGAAGCCCTGAGCGAGCAACCGTCTTGGCACCTTGTCGTGGTTGGAGCGGGCGAAGAATGGGAATGGGCCCGCAACCAAGCCGACAAATTCAACGGCCGACTAATGGTCTTGCCCAAAATGCCATTTGATGAATTGTGCCGTTTAACGGCATCGGCTGACGTTGGCTTGAGCTTAGATCAAGGCGTGCACGGAAACTACCTGATGAGCCTTCCCAACAAACTTTTCGATTACATCCATGCCGGTATTCCTGTGGTGGCAACGCCCATGCCGGAAGTTGCGCGCGTGGTGGATGCATGGAAAATTGGTGCGGTAGTCAAGGACTCAACACCTGCGGGAATCGCCGCGGGAGTCGATGTGGTGCTGGCCCATTCGTGGGACCACTGGAAGGCGCAGTGTGACCGAGCCGCTTCAGCGTTGCACTGGGGCGTCGAAGAGGAGCAGATTGGCAACGCCCTGCAGCAGGCGCAAGCTTAGCGTTGCGAGATCCGTTTTGCGAGGTATTTGCCAGTCAACCAAAGTGGTTGGATCCATTTGACCCACCCGGTCAAGGCGTTTTTTTTCAGCCGCCATTCTTCACGGTACAGGCTCGGGCGAAAGGCGCGTGACAGGCCGCCTGACGCGGCGTGTGCCCACGTTTCACCATGCACCGCCACGGGGATTCCTTCCACCCACAGGGCGAGGTGCAAAGCGTAATCCGCCAGCACGCGGTAAGCAGGGTCAAATGCGCGGGATTGAATCAGGTTGCGGCGGTAAAGCATGCCTTGGTGGTGGGTGGTATTGCGCCATTGCATGCTACTGTCCCAGCGTGCTGGATAGCGTGCCGGAACTCCGCCTTCGCGGTCATCACCCAGCTCAACGCCAAACACATGCAAGGCGCATTTTGCGTCGAGGGCTTCAGCTTCGTCAAAAATGGCCCTCCAAGTAGCGGCGTGAGGGAGGTCGCCTGCTCCGGCGAACCAGACCCACTGCCCCGACGCGCACTGCTTGCCGTAGTTCATGGCCGGGTATACGCCGCCGTCAGCCGCTGATCGGATGTGGTGAATGCGGTGTTGGTTTTCCAGCAACCACGATTTGGTCGCATTGCATCCCCCGCCATCTACCACAATGATTTCAATGCGGTCGGCATCGATGGCCCACAACGTCTCAACCGTAGCCTTCAACCCTTCGAGGTTGGATTTGGTGGGGATTACGGCGCTGATGAGAAAGGGGTCCACGGGTGTTGGATTTAGCTCGGAACGTTGGTTGTTTCTTCGATGCGGCCACCTGAACAATGCAAAACGCGTCCGGGATACGCTTGGAGCGCATGGTGGTCATGCGTGGCCATGATGACGGTACGGTCTTTCCGTACAAGGTCGTGCAGCAGCTGCAGGATGCCGTTGGTAGTCTCGGGATCGAGGTTCCCTGTCGGTTCGTCGGCGATGAGAAGGGGCGGCTCGTTCAGCAACGCACGTGCAATGGCCAGCCGCTGCTGTTCGCCTCCAGACAAAGCATGGGGCATTTTGTAGCCTTTCGTGCCGAGTCCGACAGCATCGAGGCACGCTTGGATTCGGCTTTCCCGTGCGGTGCCTTTGCTCCATCCCGTCGCACCGAGCACAAAATCCAAGTTATCAGATGCGGAGCGGTCGGGGAGCAAGGCAAAATCCTGAAAGACGATGCCCAGATCCCTCCTCAGCGTGTGCACGTTTTTGCGATTGATGGTGTTCAGGTCATGTCCGCACACGGTTCCTTGGCCATGCGACAAGGTGCGCTCGCCGTAAAGGCACTTGAGCAGAGAGCTCTTACCCGAACCTGTTTTGCCAATCAGGTAAACAAGTTCACCGGCACCAATGGTCAAATTGACGTCCTGCAATACGGCGTGCTCGGCGATGGTTACGCCGCCATTTTCGATGTGAACCAGTGGAAGGTCATTCATTCCCATTCGAATTGTGATTTGTCGACGCGCGCATCGGGCTCAACGGATTCCAAAGTGAGCACCATGCGCTGGTTGTTGCTGAGTCGGGTGATTTTCGTTGCGTATTGGAGGCCATCAAATTCTTGGTATTCGTCGTAGGCAACAAAAACCTGAACCGGCCCGGTCGGTCCGGTTCGGAGTTCTTCGCTTCGGAGGAGCAGGTGGGTGCGTGCATCGAAGAAAAGCCGTTGTACACGCGCGCCATCGCGGTTAAATTCAACGACCCATTCTGTTCCGTCGACGCGCTGATACGTGCCGATCAAACCGGCCGTCAAGTCTCGCTCCTCCAAGGCCAGCATATCCGCAGCATACAACCCGGGTTCGTAACGTCGGTACTCCACCTCGGGCATAGGGCGAGGACGACCCATCTGGAGGGAGCGTCCTTCCCCAGGCTGGACCACATTTTCCATCATGACTTGGCCATCGATGGAGAT
>DJYV01000131.1:708-7587 GCA_002448555.1 Flavobacteriales bacterium UBA6969 | reverse complement strand
TACCTGCAGAAATACGTGGTGTACCGCAAGCGCAAGATTTTCTTTGGGAAGCACCGCTTTCAGGACCTCATGGACAGCATCAAAAAGCACAAGCAGGAGAAGTTTTTGCTGCCGTGCAGTGATTTGATGAAGCCATCCATTCCGAAGCTACTCGACGAAGCCAGCATCAACTACAGCCGGGCCATGATGTACCGCACCGTCTGCAGCGACCTGAGTGACTTGAGCGACGTCAAGTACGATTGCCTCGTATTCTATAGCCCAAGCGGCATCGAGAGCCTGTTCAAGAATTTCCCAGATTTCGAACAGGGCGAAACGCGCATCGCAACCTTTGGTCCGACAACCGCCAAAGCCGCGGAGGAGGCCGACTTGCGCATTGACATTTCAGCTCCAACTCCCCAGGCGCCTTCCATGACTATGGCCATTGAGCATTACATTCAAGGCAAATAGCTCACGTTGCCTGAAACGCCTTCCTTTTCCTACTCCAAATCCGAGCGCCTCAAATCCAAAAAGCTGATTGAGGCCACCTTTGCAGCGGGCCAAAAGTTCAAGGCGTGGCCGCTGGTAGCAAAATCCATGGAAGCGGAATTGCCCGATGACGTGCGCTGTCAAACCTTAGTTTCCGTCAGCAAACGCTCCTTCAAACGTGCCGTGGACCGCAACCGCATCAAGCGACTGATGCGCGAGGCATGGCGTTTGCACAAGCACACCGCTTATGCCGCGTTTCAAAAACACGAAAAACAACACGCGCTCGTTCTCATTTATGTGGGTAAAGAATTGCCTACTTTCGAAGGAATGCAAGCGAGTATGCAGACGTTAATTGCCAAAATGATTAAGGCGTTGGAAGCGCCCGACCCAACTCAAGCGGACCCCCAAAATCATGGATAAGAAGAAAGCCAAAAAAACGTGGATGTGGTTGGTACCGCTCGCCGGACTCATGGCGGCGGCAGTCCCGTTGCGGGAAAACTACTTCGAGCTGTCGAAGCAGTTGGAGATCATGACGGCTATGTTCCGCGAACTGAACATCTACTACGTCGATGAAATCCAACCCGGCCAGCTCATGGAAACGGGCATGGATGCCATGGTGGAAAGCCTCGATCCCTACACGGTCTATTACCCCGAATCGCGGGTGGAAGACCTGCGCTTCATGACCACCGGCGAATACGGCGGGATTGGCGCTTCCATGCAATTCATCAACGACCGCCACCTCATTGTAGACGTGCTTCCGGATTTTCCAGCGGCCCGAGCTGGCCTGAAAATCGGCGATGAACTGTTGGCCATCGACGGGCAATCCTTGGGGGGCATAGACGCCGACCTTGTGCCGGAGATGCTGCAAGGAGCGAGCGGCACCACCGTTGACATTCAGTACCGCCCCAACGGATCCGTCGCCCCCGTGGATCTGACCGTCGAGCGCGAAAAAATCAAACTCCCGGCCGTTCCTTACCAATCTGTCATCGGCGACAGCACCGGCTACGTCATCTTGAGTGCATTTACCCGGGGCTCATCGTTTGAGCTCCGGCAAGCCATTCGCTACCTCAAGGACAGCGTGGGCGTCAACCAACTGGTCCTCGACCTGCGGGGCAATGGCGGCGGACTGCTCCAAGAGTCCATCAGCATCGTGAATTTATTCGTCGACAAGGGACAGGAAGTGGTAAGCACCCGCGGCAAAAAGGAGGAATGGATGAAATCCTACTCCACGATGGCCCCTCCGTTGGTCCCCGACCTCCCGGTTGCCGTGCTGATTGATGAACAGTCCGCCTCGGCCTCCGAAATTGTCTCCGGCACGTTGCAGGACCTCGACCGCGCCATCATCGTGGGACAAGAAAGCTTTGGAAAGGGCCTCGTTCAGCAAACCAAACCCCTCGCCTACGGCACCAAACTCAAAGTTACTGTGGCCAAATACTACACGGCGAGCGGCCGGTGCATTCAACGCCTGGACTACGGCGGCAAACGCGAGGAGGATGGCAGTGCTCGGGTGTTCTCGGATTCAACGCGGCAGGTGTTCTACACCCGCAACGGCCGACCCGTCACCGATGGAACCGGCGTTCAACCGGATGTCGAAGTCGATGTTCCTTACATGAGCTACGTGCTCGAGGGGCTGTACCTCAACGGCATCCTTTTCGATTTCGCAAATGCGTGGAGTGCCGAGCACGATAGCATCGGACCCGCCGCTGAGTTCGCCCTGCAAGACGCGGACTGGAAGGCTTTCGTGGACTTTGCCGTGGCGCATGAGTCGACGGCGTTTGAATCGCGTACGCTGGATGCTTTTGAGCAACTGGAAACGCTCGCGCGTGAGGAGCAGTTTTACACCTTGGACTCGGCGGCATTTGATGCGTTTGGCTCCATCTTGAAGCCCAACATTGAGCGCGACTTGAACCGGTTTCGAGACGAAATCACGTGGGCATTGGAAGAAGAATTGGTCATGCGGTATCACCTCCAAACCGGGGTCATCGACTGGTCCATCCCACGCGACAGCACCCTCAACAAAGCCATCGACCTAATGCGTTCCGGCGCACACGAAGCCATCTTGGCTGGACCGACACCGTAACCATGCCTTCCACTTCCACCGGAACGGATCCCCGCGTGCAGCTTTTGTACGATGCCGCGCTCATGCTCACGGCCATCGCCTTGCCGTTTTCGAATTTCCTCATGAGCCAAGGAGCCTTTCTGTTGGTCTTTGCGTGGGCCGTTGACCGGTGGAAACATGGCCCCCTCTTTCGCGGGCGGTCGTGGGCGTATTGGCAGGCACAACCCGTGCTCTGGGCAGTACTGACTTTGTATTCTTGGGAACTGCTCAGCCAGCTCTGGACCAACGATTGGGCCTACGGTTGGCGAGCCCTCCGCATCCAACTTCCGCTCCTCGCCTTCCCCCTCATCCTCACCACCGCGCGGTGGGACCAACGGATAGGTTTGCAACGCGTTCAATCCGCTTTGGCGGTCGCCGTCATCTCAGCCTGCGGCAGTTGCCTGTGGATGGGCCTGCAAAAATCAGGTGAGCTGCAGCCCCGCGATTGGTCGCCGTTCATCTCCCACATCCGCTTCAGCTTGATCATCACGTTCGCATGGGGTTGGTGGCTGATTCGCTACTTCAAAGACCGCGAGCCGCTCGCATTGCTGGTTGTTGTGCTCATTACCGTTCTGGGCGGGTGGTTCACATGGAAAGTCGCTTCGTTGACCGGCGCCATCCTGTTTCCCTTGACGCTGCTTGTCGCTTCTTGGCAATTCCAGCGGTTGCGCAAGGCCGTGCTCGGATTGTGCGTGGCAGGCATAGCATTAGCGGGTGCAGTGGCTTGTTCCCTGGTGCCGGTCTACCCGGCAGAGGACGCATTGGAAACCATAACACCCCGTGGCGAGGTGTACGTCAACTATCCTGAACGGTGCTTGCGCGAAAACGGGACCCACATTTGGGTTCACATTGCTTGGAATGAACTCTTCGAATCGTGGTCGTCACGCAGTGCCTTGGACTTCAACGGCCAAGACGGTCGGAGCCAAGAACTCAAGATGACCTTGATTCGATTTTTGGCCTCCAAAGGATTGAAAAAAGACGCCGACGGTGTCCGCGCATTGAGCGATGAAGAAGTCCAGTGGATTGAAGCGGGCATCCCGACCATCTTGGAAAAAACCCACCACGGCCTCCGGCGTCGGCTGGATGTCATCCAATTCGAAGTGTGGAATGCACGAGATGGCGGCAATCCCAGCGGGCATTCGCTGGTGCAGCGGTTTGCCTTCCTCGACGCCGCTCGCCACATCTACCAGCAGCATCCCGTCCTCGGCGTCGGCATCGGCGACTTACCGTCCAGCTATGATGAGGCCTACCGTGCCCTTGATTCCCCCCTCGACGAAGCGTTCAGGCTGCGGGCGCACAATCAATACGCCACGTTTTTGGTGGCGGGAGGACCGCTGAACCTCATCCTGTGGTTGGTGCTCCTGGGCGCCCTCGTTCCGCTCAATGCACGCCGCGCGAACCACCCCACTTCAGCAGCCGTCTTGTTTCTGGTTGTCATTGCCCTTTCTTGTTTGACGGAGGACACCTTGGAAACCCAAGCCGGCGTGACATTCGCCGGATTCTTCATCGGCTTATTGGGCCGCCGGCAACTCCCACAGGTTTAAAAACCTATTTACCACCCCATCCACAGCCACATCCAAGTGACCAGATACTGTGCGTTCGGCTGTCGCTTCCCAATGGGCCTGCGCACCCAAGGGGTGCCATCGCTCTGGCCACATGGGCGCTTCTGAAGCATACAAACCCGTGCATGGCACACCAAGGCCAGCCGCCATGTGCAGCGGACCGGTGCTCGACGCAATCAGCCCGTCGCACGCGGAGATGAGCGAAAGCAACTGCTGCAAGGACAACTTACCCGTTGTATTTATTACATCCTCGTGGGAATGGAGCACATCGTTCAAGGGTTCACCCTCGGCTGCCGTCCCGGTCCACAGGACCCGGCATCCGGAATTGAGAAACGCCTCCATGGAGGCCACGTACTGTTCCAAAGCCCAGTTGGTGGCGCTGTTATTGGAGCCCGCATGCAGGATGATGTGCCGGCGGCCCGGTACGATCCATTTCGCTGCACCATTCATCTCGTCCGCCACAGCCGACCAAGGTTCCGCGCGGAGTTCCCCCCAAGCCTGCCACGCCCAAGCATCGTCCGGAATTCGCAGGCCAGGTCGGTTCAACCCCGGCGCGGGATGCATGGACAATGCGAGGTCCATGCCGTGCCAGGCTTCGTGCCGGCCCGACGCTTTCCTCGATGCGTTGTTGTGAATGTTGACGAACCGGGCGAACGGCCAACGGCGCCGAGTCCCCACGCGTATAGGAACGCCTGACTGCTGCAGCTGACGCGCGACCGTTGCGTCGGGAAACGCCAAAATCGCCGCATCGTAAACCGACCAGTCCACGGCATCGGCCCCGTCCCACACCACAACTCCGTCGACATTGACCGCGGCTTGTGCCACCGGTGCGGCATAGGCTCGGGTCAGGAAATCGACCTGCAATCCTGGGTTCACCGATTTCAAAAAGCCCGCAATGGGGAGCGTGACTGCCACGTCTCCGATGGCATCCGTGCGGCAAACGAGGATGCGTTTGATTTCCGCCCGTCCGGAGCGCACGAACGCCCGTTCCATACGCATGCGGTTGCGAATTTTTCGATACTTCTCAGCCGTCGCATAGGCGCTCCAGCGGGCGATAGTCCAGCCGGTGGCACCGTCCCGCCAACCGCCACGCAAGATCGCATTTTTGAACCACTGAAATCCGGCTTTGATGGGGCGGATGAGCGGGCTTGCCAACCACGCTGGCCCCTGATACGCCATCGCGGCAATGTCCGAGAAATAATCGATCTGACGGAGGTGATCCTCAACCGAATGGTAGGAGTAATGCAGGATATCGCCTTCCAAAAAACCGGCTTCATCGCCCTCCGCCATGTCCAAGCGATCGTGTGGGTTTTCGCCCGTCCACTGGGCATGTCCCGCCTTCCAAAGTCGAAGCTTTGTATCCGGGTACCATCCGCCGTGGCGCACCCACTCACCGCAGTACGAGGTCAGTCGGTTCATTCGGAAACCGTTGACAGAAGCTGCTGAAGCATCTGCTCGCCACGCGCGAATGGACGCTGCCAATTCAGGGCTGAGCGCCTCGTCCGCATCTAAGGAAAGGAGCCACTCACCATTCGCTTGGGCTGCGGCCCAGTTCTTCTGCTGGATGTGCCCTTCAAATGCGTGAGTCAGAACCCGAGCACCCCGCACCTCAGCCAAGTCAACGGTCCGATCGGTAGACCCCGAATCCACCACCAGTACCTCATCTGCAATGCCCTCCAGAGAATCCAAACAGTACGGCAAGTTGCGCTCCTCGTTGAAGGCAATGATCACCACGGATAAGGAAGGAGAGGGCATGGAGATGGAACGGCTGGAAGGTGCGATTATTTCGCAAGTTACTGCGGACAAACAGGAAGTTTCTAACGAATGCTTGCACCCCCGTTTCAAGCCATTAATTTTGTTCGCTATGAATGTACTCTTGTTGGGAAGCGGCGGGCGTGAGCACGCCATTGCATGGAAGCTGAGTCAATCGTCCATGCTGCGGAAACTGCACATTGCTCCGGGCAACGGCGGCATGGAATCCCTTGGGCAAACTGCTGATTTAAACCCGATGGATTTTCCAGCCGTTGAGCGGTACGTCCGGCGCCATGATATCGGTTTGCTCGTGGTGGGTGCAGAAGCCCCACTGGTGGCCGGTATTGCCGATTACTTTGAGGCCTCGACCAAAACCAACGTCATGGTGGTGGGGCCCAAAAAAGAAGGGGCCATGCTCGAAGGGAGCAAGGAACTTGCCAAGGCATTCATGCAGCGGCACAACATCCCAACAGCGCGTTACGCCAGCTTTGATCACACCCAACTCGACGAGGCCATTGCCGCGCTGGATGGATTCCAGCCACCGTATGTCTTGAAAGCCGACGGGCTCGCCGCAGGCAAAGGCGTCATCATCACTTCTTCCAAGGAGGAAGCTGTCAAGACGCTTGAAGAAATGCTGAGTGGTAAGGCATTCAGCGATGCAGGCCTGAAGGTGGTCATCGAAGAATTCTTGGAAGGCAAAGAGCTCAGTATGTTCGCTGTAACCGACGGCTCAAGCTATCATTTGCTGCCATCAGCGAAGGACTACAAGCGCATCGGTGAGGGTGACACCGGCCCCAATACGGGCGGCATGGGGGCCATTTCGCCGGTTCCCTTTTTGTCGGAAGAATTCCAACAAAAGGCGCTGAACCAGGTCATCATCCCGACCATCAAAGGGCTCGGAAAAGACGGCATCCCATACAAAGGCGTCATCTTCTTCGGCCTCATCAAAGTGGGAAGCGATCCGTATGTGATTGAATACAACTGCCGACTCGGAGACCCCGA
>DJYV01000131.1:0-348 GCA_002448555.1 Flavobacteriales bacterium UBA6969 | reverse complement strand
AAGAGCGATTTGCTCCACTTATTTGAAAGCCTTTGCAGCGGGTTGCTGTCTGAGTACGACTTGGTCACTGACGAACGCGCGGCAACGACGGTGATCCTTGCCAGCGATGGCTACCCGGGCAGTTACGAGAAGGGCCGCGAAATCAAAGGGCTGGATGATGTAGCAGATGTTGACGGCATGGTGTTCCACGCGGGCACCAAATCAAGCCGACGCAAAATCATCACCAACGGCGGCCGTGTCGTCGCCTTGACGGGACGTGGAAACGACGTCGAAGAAGCGCTCAAGAACAGCTACAAACTCGCCGAGAAAGTGACGTTTGAAGGGGCCTACCACCGTCCAGACATCGGT
>DJYV01000028.1 GCA_002448555.1 Flavobacteriales bacterium UBA6969 | reverse complement strand
ACACGCTTTCCAGGCGTGCGCCTTAAGCCGCTCGGCCACCTCTCCGTTCCAACCGCAACGCGGAAGGGGTGCAAAAGTACCGAATTTCTCAGTCCGATTCCAAAATTCCCGAAGCCCGCTTAGCGCACCGGCGCAACGGGGCTGAACTTGGTGATTTCGCCGCGCAGATTGCTGCGCATGGTGTTGCGCAGGTCGTCGCCTTCGAGGCCCTGACCGAGGCAATGCATGAGCTTGGTGAGGGCCGCCTCGGTGGTCATGTCCCCACCCGGGATAACGCCGCAGTCACGGAGCATGTGAGCGGTCGCGTACCGCTCGGGGTGCACGGCACCGTGGCTGCATTGGGACACATTGACCAGACTCACGCCACGATTGTTTGCGTCGGAAAGCAAGGCTTTTAGTTCAGTATTGGTGGGCGCATTGCCTGAACCGTAGGTGGAAAGCACCAAGCCTTTGAGGTCGTTCCAATCGAGGATGCGTTTCAAGATTTCTGTGGACTGTCCGGGAAACAGCGGCAACCATGCGATGCGCGATTCCATCGTCTCTTGGACGTTCAGCCGCATGAGGGGATCACGGAATAAGATTCCCTCGTTGAATTGGATGTCAACGCCCGCCTCAGCCAACGGCGGCAGGTTGGGGCTGATGATGGCCTGCATCGATTCCGCACTGGCCTTGTGGGTGCGGTTGCCCCGGTACAAGGAAGAACCAAAATACACGGCAACCTCCTGCACGATGGGCGCGTCGAGCCGTAGCGCGCTGGCGATTTCGACGGCGCTCAAGAGGTTCTCCCGACCGTCCGTGCGCGGCAATCCGATGGGCAACTGGCTGCCCGTGAGGATGACCGGCTTGTGCAACCCCTCGAGCATGAAGCTTAACGCCGACGCGGTGTAGGCGAGCGTATCCGTTCCGTGCAGGATGACGAATCCATCGAATTCATCGTACCTCGAGTGGATCATGCGGGCCAATTCCACCCAGTGAGCCATGCCCATGTTGGAGGAGTCGATCGGCGGCTCGAAGGAGACCGCCTCAATGGTCAGGTGGTCTTGGACCAATTCAGGCACGTGCCGGTGGATTTCCGAAAAATCCAGCGGTGCCAACCCGCCCGTCGCTGTTTGCACGCTGCCGATGGTGCCGCCGGTATAGATGATGAGGATGTTCCGGTCCATGGGTTGAAATTACAACGCAAACAGCCGCTTGGCGTTCGCCGTGGTTGTGGCCGCCACATCCGCCACCGGACATTCCCACAAATCCGCCACGCGCTGGGCAACCACTGCTGTGTAGGCCGACTCGTTGCGCTTGCCGCGGAAAGGCACAGGCGCGAGATAGGGGCTGTCGGTTTCGAGGATCACTCGATCGCGGTCGACGTGCCGGAGGACCGCGTCGAGTCCGCCATTTTTGTAAGTGGCGACGCCACCGATGCCTAGGTAGAAATCACCGTATGCCAGCACGCGCTGAGCTTGTTCCAAATCACCTGTGAAGCAGTGTACGACCCCGCTGAGCCGGTCATCATTCAGCCGATCCATCGCTTCAAAGAGCGCCTCAAACGCCTCGCGCACGTGGATGACGACGGGCAAGCCGAGTTCTTTGGCCGAGGCCACTTGCCGTTCAAAGGCTTCGTGCTGGATGGCCAGGGTTGTTTTGTCCCAGTATAGGTCGAATCCGATTTCGCCCACCGCCACGTAACGCCGACCGGAGTTGCGAAGTGCACCTTCGATGGTCGTCAATTCCTTTTCCATCGAGTCCGCCTTGACGTGGCAGGGGTGGAGTCCCATCATACCCAAGCACCGGTCCGGCCATTGGTCCATCATCGCATGAACGCGGGGAATCGAGGCGCAATCGATGTTGGGCAGCAATAGGGTGTTCACTCCAGCCTCCGCGCACCGCGCCATGGCTTCTTCTCGGTCGCCGTCAAACGCGGGCTGGTAGAGGTGGGTGTGGGTGTCGATGAAAGCCATGGTGCAAAGCTACAGCGAGCGATGCCAGATGCTGTTCATTCGGTGTTCATTTCGATTTCAACTTCATTCCTTGCACCTTGCAAGGCAACGAATTACATTTGCACCCCTACATGACCTAAAGTGTCTCCTGTAGGCATCAAATCACGACATTAAACACCAACCTGATTTACATGAAGAAGTTGTTTACCCTCCTTGCTCTGGCAGGGTTGATGATGGCTCAAGCGCCGGTAGCGGTTTTCGCCCAGGACGCTGAGATGGAAGTGGTCGCAGACTCTGCAGCCACAGATTCTACCCTCTTGGCTGTTGCAGATTCAACTGCAGCCGACTCGGCCGCTGTTGATTCAGCAGCTGTAGCTCCAGCCGTTGCCACCGAAGAAGCCGTTGAAGAGACCCGAGAGGTCTTGAGCTTCCACCAAACCGTGAAGAAGTACTTCATCGAGGGTGGTGCAACGTTCATGGCCTTCGTATTGATTTGTTTGATCCTCGGTTTGGCCTTGGCCATCGAGCGCATCATCTACTTGAACATGGCGACCACCAACTCCGCCAAGTTGGTTGAAGGCATCGAAGAGGCGTTGGGCAAAGGCGGCGAAGAAGCTGCCAAAGAAGTTTGCCGCAACACCCGAGGCCCAGTGGCGACCATCTTCTACCAAGGCTTGGACCGCTCAGCGGGCAGCTACGAAGAAGTGGCGAAGGCCATTGAGGACTACGGCAGCGTTGAAATGTCCAAGTTGGAGCGCGGCTTGAGCTGGATCAGCTTGTTCATCGCCTTGGCTCCGATGTTGGGTTTCATGGGTACGGTAATCGGTATGATCTCGGCCTTCGATAAGATTGCGGAAGCCAACACGATCAACGCATCCATCGTGGCAGGCGGTATTAAGGTCGCCTTGATTACAACCGTATCCGGTTTGATCGTCGCGATTATCCTCCAGATTTTCTACAACTACATCTTGTCCAAGATCGACAGCATCGTATTGGACATGGAAGAAGCTTCCATGGACCTCGTCGACTTGTTGTACAAGCGCAAGTTGCAGGGTAAGTAATTCCCATAACTCAGAGAAATCATGGGTGATAAAGGATTACGCTTAGGATTGTCGGTGCTGCGCATCGGGGTCATCGTAGCCGGCGTGCTGCTGAGCTACTTGATCACGTCCCGCAGCGGGGCCGATGAGACCTTTGTCGAAGGCCAGGAGCGCTACGGCGCCCTCCTCGACGGTTTGTTTTACATCATTTACTTTGTGGGCACTGCGTGTGCTGCAGCGGCCGTTTTGTTCGGCTTGGGCTTCTTGGCACTGAAGTTGGCCAGCGACCCCAAAAGCGTGACGGGTTCCCTCATCGGTTTTGCGGGCTTCGTGGTCGTCGGATTGCTGAGCTTCTACGTGTTCGCTGACGATACCGTGTTGCGCTCATACGAAGCGAGTGGCATCAAAGTATCCACCGGTGAAAGCCTGTTCGCAGGTGGCGGCTTGTACTTTGTCTACTTGCTCGGTGGCTTGTCCATTTTAACCATTGTTGTTGCTGAAATCCGCAGCGCACTGAAGTAAGAGCATGGCACGCCGAGAATTACAGGAAATCAATGCGGGCTCGATGGCGGACATCGCCTTCCTCCTCCTGATCTTCTGGTTGGTTACGACCACCATTGATTCAGACGAAGGCATCAAGCGCCAATTGCCGCCTCCGGTTCCGCCGGACATTGATGTTCCTCAAGCAAAAGAGCAGAACGTATTTAACGTGAAGGTCAACTTCTTGGATGCGTTGCTGGTCGAAGGCGAACCTGCCGACATTTTGGACCTCAAGGACAAAGCAAAGAACTTCTTAATCGCGACTGGCGACGGTATTATGTCCCACCCGGTGGGCCGTGAGACGGTCGGCAAGAACCGGGAGGTCGAAATGATCACCGGCGCCAACGGCAAAACCAACGCCGCATTCCCGGAGCGTTTGTGGGTTCGAAAGGCCGATGTCATACAGAGCATCGCGGAATACGAAGCCTTTGTAGCAGCAGCGGGAGACGAAAACCGCAGGAAGAACTACACCAAGGTCCTCGACAACTGGAAAGAAAAACTGACAACGATCGAGTTGTTGGGCGGTGACTACAAGGAACTCCCACCGTCGGCGTTGATTTCCATGCAGAACGACAACGCCACCACCTACGATACGTACCTGCAAGTGCAGAACGAATTGCAGTCGGCGGTAAACGAGTTGCGCGATGAGTTGGCCATTGCAAAGTTTGGACGTACCTACAAAGAGTTGGAGGACCTGTACGACCGCAACTCCGAGGACAGGTCGTTGTTGGACAAAATCATTGCCGTTCGTTCGGTGTACCCTCAGCGTATTTCTGAGGCCGAACCACGCGAAGGATCAACCTACTACTGATATGGGAAAGTTCAAGAAAGGCAATAAGCGCGGCATGGCGGCCATTTCAACGGCCTCCCTTCCCGATATCGTATTCATGCTGTTGTTCTTCTTCATGGTAGCAACGGTTCTGCGCACGGAAGAAGAGAAGGTGCGGTTGATTCGCCCCGAAGCTTCTGAATTGTACAAAATCGAGAAGAAGCACTTGATTCGCTATGTCAACATCGGTGTCCCTATGGACCGCCGCTACGGAACGGAGCCCATCATGCAGCTCAACGATGCGTTCTCATCGCCCGATCTCATCCAAGACTGGGTCAGCACCGAGCGCTTGACGCTGGCGGAAGCAGAGCAGAGTAAGATGTGGGTGAGCCTCAAGGTGGACAAAGACACCAAGATGGGCATCGTGACAGACGTCAAGCAGGAGCTTCGAAAGGCCTCGGCCCTGAAGGTTCTTTACTCGGCGTCGAGCCGGGAGCGAACCAACTCCGAATACTGAGTGCGACTGATCCAATGAAATTTGAAATCCCCGGCCTCCGCTGGGGATTTTTTTGATTCATCTCTGTTTTGAGGGAAGGCAATCGGTATCTTGCAAGGACCTGTAAGAACTGAATCCATGAGAAAGCCATTTTCCCTGGGACCGTTGTCCCTGTTCCTGTGTTTGAATGCATCTGCACAAGTCCCCCACGGGGGCGAACCCCTGTGGCAGGACCAACCTGAACTGAGCGACGTGCCCGTGCACCGTATGCCCGGAATTGATCTGGAGACGCTGCGTGCGGCCGATGCGGTGACCGATGCGGTCAAATCTGCTCCTTGGCGTTTTGGAGAAGAATTTGACGTAAACATCGGAATGGAAGATGGCCACTGGAGCTCGGCGAACGGCAAGGCAGTCTGGCGTACGGTGATTGAGGCACCGGAAGCGCTGGCAATCAGCTTGCGCTTTTCAGCATTTCAATTGCCCAAAGGGGCCCAGCTGTTCATTTGGAACCGCGACGGGATTGAGTTTATCGGGTCGTTTGACCACCGCAACCAGAAGGAATGGGGTGGACTCGCGACCGGTCTCGTAGCAGGAGACGCTTCTGTGGTCGAAGTGCACTGCCCGTCGGATCGTGTGAACGAGGTGCAACTGACCATTGATCAAGTGGTGCATGCGTACCGTGATGTGGTGGGCAAGGCATCCCTCGTCGCGGAAGCGCTCGGAGTGGAGCGCGGTCCGTACGGCAATTCCGGCGATTGCAACATCAACGTCAACTGCCCGGAAGGTGCGACGTGGCAATGCGAAAAGCGCTCCGTCGCCCTCATCCTGTCTGGTGGATTTGCGGTGTGTACGGGTGCATTGGTAAACAACACGGCTCTAGACGGTTCACCGCTGTTTCTCACCGCCAACCACTGCCTCGGAGGCAGCGTGGGGAATTGGACGTTTGTGTTCAACCACGAAACCGAGGGGTGCACGGGCAACAATGGCCCCACCAACCAAACGGTTAGCGGCGCCGAAATCCTCGAAAACAGCAGCGCTTCGGATTTTGCGCTCCTGCTGTTGGATGAAACTCCTCCGGCCAGCTACGACGTCTTTTATGCGGGCTGGGATGGAACAGACGCGACCACGGTTCAGAATACTACGGGCATTCACCATCCTTCAGGCGATTTGAAAAAAATCTGCATCGATGAAGACGCGGCCTACCACGACAATGCCGCAGGTGCTGCTGTTTGGTGGATCGATGAATGGGAGGATGGGGTTACCGAGGGCGGTTCGTCCGGTTCGCCACTGTTCGACCAGAACCACCGCATCATTGGACAACTCTACGGTGGAGCTGCGGCGTGCCAAGGCACCTCAAACAACGGCCAGTTCGACTATTACGGTCGCATGGGTGTGAGCTTCGATAACGGCATTTCGAACCACCTCGATCCCCTCGGTTTGGGGCTTGAAGTTCTGGACGGGTACCCGGCAGCGGGCTGTGTCACGTCATTCGCAGTGGACATGGGCATTGGCATCAGCGACGCTCCGGATGGGGTGCTGTGTGGCGGCGGCGAGGTGGTCATCGAAGTCAATTTGACCAACCAAGGCACGGATGAATTGACGTCCGCAGTCATCGGTTACACCATCGATGGCGGCGCCGAACAGACGACTTCCTGGAACGGGTCGTTGGATCAATACGAATCCACCACGGTATCGCTTCCGGGTTTTAGCGCACCCGACGGCAATACGACGGTGGAGGTTTACGTGGTGTCCGTGAACGGAAGTACCGATGAAAACACCTTCAACAATGCTGCTGAGACGTCCTTCACGGCGTTTGCCGGTGACACGTTTGATTTTAGCCTCGAGCTGGTGCTGGATGATTACGGTTCTGAAACGACCTGGGACCTGCGTCGATTGGGCCAAGTGATATACGTAGGCGGCCCTTACGAAGACGATCAAGATGGGCAGGTGGTATCGGTGCCACTGTGCCTGGAAGACGGATGTTACATCCTTCGAGTCTACGACAGCTGGGGTGATGGGATGTGCTGCGAGTACGGGGAAGGCAGCTGGTCCATCCTCGGTCCTCAGGATGAGGTCATCGTGACCGGTGGGGAATTCGGGGAACTGGACCTCGAACAATTCTGCACGGATGAAATGAGCATTGCAGAAATGCCCGTGAGCGAGCTCTCGGTCTATCCCAATCCGACGAGCGACCTGATTTCAATAGAAGACATCGGAACGGGCGCGATCGTGCGTGCGTTTGATGTGACCGGACGAAGCATTGCAGCAGAGCAGGTGCGTTCTGGCAATGCACGGATTTCAACGGCGTCTTGGCCGCGCGGTTGGGCCATCCTCCGTGTGGAGTGGAGTGACCAAGTTCGTTCGGCACGGGTTTTGCTCAAGTAAGGGCATGACGGCTCGAATCCTCGTTTACTTGTTATTCGTTGGGGGGTGCCTCAGCTGTTCAGCGCCCGCTGCAGTACAAGCCACTTCCGGTGCCGCCGTGAGCGGTCCATTCGAGTTGCTGGACGCGCGGGTGGAAGGGGATGCACTCGTGGTTCGGGTCCAGTACAGCGGTGGAGGTCAGCATGATTTTGCGTTGGTCTCTACCGGAGCCCCAACGAAATCGCTCCCCCGGCAGGTTTTATTGGAGCTTCGCCACGATAGCCAAGGCGATCTTGCGAAGGCGATGATTACAGAAGAACGATCATTCGATTTGACGCCGTACAGGGACCCCAGGAACAATGTCATCCACCTGCGTATTCAAGGAGTCGACGATGTTCTGGTCTACAGCTATGCTCCCTGAGTTAGGATTTTGTCCGCAAGCACATCGCTGAGCTTGAAGTAGCTTTCGACGCTCCACCCGGCAACGTGCGGAGAAAGCACGGTGCGCGGATGTTCCAACAAGCGCTGCAACACGCCCGGACGTTCCGCCAGTCCCTCCAGGCTGCTCTTCTCGAATTCCAAGACATCCAGCGCTGCTCCTGCGAGCTGGCCGCTGTCCAAGGCATCTAGCACGGCTAGGGTGTTTACTACCTCTCCTCGTGCAGAATTCAACAAGAAAAACGGTTGAGCAAATTCGGCGAGCCACCCTGCATCCACCATGCCCCGGGTTTCTGCAGTCAAGGGCACGTGCAAGGAGACGACATCTGCTGCTTCACGGATTTCGTTCAAACTGCATTCTTCGACACCGTATTCGCCGGCAAATCCTGATGTGTATTTGTCGTACGCGAGCATCCGGCACCCGAATCCGCGGAGGCAACGGGCAAACGATCGCCCCATGTTCCCGAACCCGATGATGCCCACGGTTCGGGCTTCCAGTTCCAAACCGCGGTGGCCTTCGCGGTCCCAGCCGCCGCCTCGGACGTGCCGGTCCGCGCGGGTGAGTTTGTGCAACAAGGCGAGCAGCTGTCCCACGGCGTGTTCCCCAACGGCCGTAGCATTGCCTTCGGGGGAGGAGATGACCCGCACCCCCCGCCGTTCGGCCTCGGCCACGTCAATGTTATCCAATCCGGCTCCGCTGCGCGCCACCCATTGCAGTTCAGGCAGCGCGTCCAGCAGCGCTGCATCCACGGTCAGCCGCGAACGCAGCACGATGCCGTTGCAGGTGGACAGCGCCCCGGCGAGCATGTCGTCGCGCGACGTGGCTTCAGCGTGCAGGCAGTCCATACCTGCAGCCGTCAAGCGCTCCCAGAGCACTTCGTGGACTGTATCGAGGAATGCGACGCGTGCCATCAAATCAAGTAACCGGCAATCACGCTGCCAACGGCGAAGTAGATTATCAGGCCGATGATGTCGTTGACAGTTGTGATGAAGGGCCCAGTGGCCAGGGCGGGGTCGATTTTGTACTGGTCCAGCATCAGCGGAACGAACGTTCCGAACAGAGCCGCGAAGACAATGACGCAGAGCAAGGAAATGCTCACGGTGATGCTCAAGGCGGTGCCGAAGCCCAAGACCATGCTCGACCCGAGGATCAAGATGCCACATATCAGGCCGTTCATGATTCCGACGCCGAGTTCTTTGGAGAGGCGACCCAGGATGTTGCCAGCGGCCATATTACTGGTGGCGAGTCCCTGCACCACGATGGCCGCAGACTGCACACCGACGTTTCCACCCATCGCCGCGATCAACGGGATGAACAGGGCCATTTCGGCGTTTTCATGGATGTCAAACGCGCCGATGACGTACGCACCGCCAATCCCACCAACCAGGCCGATCAGCAGCCACGGCAGCCGCGCACGGGTCAATGTCCACACGCTGTCGCTGGATTCGACGTCTTCCGAAATACCACTGGCGAGCTGGTAATCACGTTCGGCGTCCTCGATGATGGCGTCAACCGCATCGTCAATGGTGATGCGCCCGAGTAAACGCCCCGCTTCATCGACCACAGGCAGTGCGACCAAGTCGTAGCGCTCCATGAGTTTGGTGGCCTTCTCTTCGGGCTCTTCCGCAAGGATGGTCACGATGTCGCCTTTGGATTGCAATTCACTGATGCGCGAGCGCGTGCTTTCTGCTGCCAGGAGCAGGTGCTTGAGGCTGAGTCGACCGGTGAGCCGGTCTTCGGCATCCACCACGTAGACGGTGTAGACTTGATGTAATTCGTCGGCTTGCCGGCGGATTTCGCGGATAGCGCGGGTCACGGTCCACTCACCTCGGACCTTTACCAGTTCCTTGGCCATGAGGGCCCCGGCGGTGCCTTCTTCGTAGTTGAGCAGGTCCCGGATGTCCGAGGCTTGTTCTTCGTCATCCAAGAGGCCAATGACTTCCTCGGCTTTGGTCTCGGGCAATTCGCCCATCACATCGGCCGCATCGTCCGAGTCCAAGTTCTCCAAGACCTCCTCCGCGATTTCTTCCGCGGTCATCGTACTGAGCAGATCAGAGCGCAGTTCTTCGTCTAATTCGACCAGTACATCGGCCTTCGCCTCGCTGTCAAGGAGGCGGAACAGGTAGCTCGCGTGATCGAAACTCAACCGGTCGATAACCTCGGCAATGTCCGTCGCGTGCAATTCCTGCAACGACGCCCGCAACTCGGAATCTTTTCCGGCGTCGATGCGCTCATTGAGCTGCTGGAGGTATTCTTTTGTGAGGTCGAGCATGGGACAGCGTTGCCCCAAAGGTAATCACCACGCCTTCACCGCTGTTTGCGCTTGGCGGCAAAAAAGTCCTTGAGGAGCTGGCTACACTCTTCTTCCAAGATGCCGCGGTCGACCGTGGTTTTGGGGTGGGTCAAACTCGCTTGCCCCGGGTTCATCCACATGCGGTAGCCCCGTTTGGCATCGGATGCACCGAAGACAATCCGCCCGACCCGGGTCCAAAACGCCGCACCGGCGCACATCGGGCAGGGCTCGAGGGTCACGTATAGCGTGCACTGATCGAGGTGCTTGCCTCCGAGAAATTCCGACGCAGCCGTAAAGGCCTGCATCTCGGCATGGGCCGTGAAGTCATTCAACCGTTCGCAGAGGTTGTGGGCGCGCGCAATCACCTGGCCACGAGCCACGATGACGGCACCGACGGGCACTTCGTCTTGCTCAAAGGCGTGTTGTGCCTCGGCCAGAGCGAGGCGCATAAAGTGTTCGTCGTTCAGCGGTTGTTCCACCGGTCGAAGTTACATGGAAGCGACCAATTCGTCGAGCGCTTTTTGTGCACGGGAGTTGGCGTCAAGTAGCGGGGCGACACCGGCCGGCGCGGGCAGTTGCCCGGATTCGAGTTGCTTTTGGGTGCAGGTGGCCATGCCGAACGCCTCAGCCCAATGCTTGGCGAGGTAGACCTGCTCGGGTTGACCCGGTGTGGGAATCAGGATGGCACGTTTGCCCAATGCGGCGAGGTCGAGCAAGGAGGAATACCCCGAACGGCAGACGATGGTGTCCGCCCCTTTCAACGCTCCGGCCAATTCTTCGGCGGTGGGATCTGGCCACACCGTAACGTGTCCATCGACCTGTGGCTGGGCTCCCGGACGTCCTGCGATGAGCAATGCGGGTTCACCATCGGTCTTCATCCACGCCATGAGTGCCTTTTCCATCAGACCACGATGGGGCTCTGGTCCGCTGACCATGCCAACCTTCTTCCACGGCCCTACGGGCGCATCCAGCGGAAGCCTGGTGAGAATGCCAATGCATTGAGCATGTGGTAAGGGGTTTTGGAACGCGAGTGTGCCACTGAGCCGGGCCTCGTTATCATCGGGAACCCACACGGCACGGAATTTCTTGGCGTGTTGCTGGACGAATAGCCTCGCCGGCCCTTCGAGTCCTTTCGGAACCGGTAACTGCAACTGGTGGGACATGAGCACAGTGGGCACCTCAGGGTGGTGCACGCCGTAGCAGTTGTCGCTGACAATGTGGGTGATGCCGTGCGCTTCGACGGTCGCACGCGTCCACGCGGTTTCGTCCGCGATGCTTTTCAGGAAGCCCGGCATTTGGCCGGCGATTTTGAACAGCGTACCCCGCTTCGCGTAGGTGATATCGGGGCCCGGTTTGTCGTGGAAGGTGATAGGCTGACCAGCAAATTGGCTCTTGAGAAAGGCGAGCGCCGTGCCCTTGGTGCCGACGTGCACCTCCCAGCCTCGATTGACTGCATGCTGGATCAATGGCGCCGTTCGCGTTGCGTGTCCCATGCCCCAATCGAGGAGGGCAAACAGGACCGATTGTCGGAAAGAAGAAGTCGCGTTCATCCGTGCGAAGTTCAGTAATTTTACCGGGCTATGGGCAAAGGGAAACTGGCAAAATGGAAGGAGTTGGCCACCTTCGATCGGGTGTTCGAACCGCTGCTCAACGATGCGATTGAGGGAACGGATTACGAATTGAAGGGAAAGTGGTCCCAGGAGGTTTTCGGTAACAACAACCCCATTGTACTCGAACTGGGATGCGGCAAAGGCGAATACACCATCGCGCAGGCCCGGCGCAAGCCCAACTGCAACTACATCGGGGTGGACATCAAAGGGCAACGCGTGTGGCGCGGCGCCAAAACCATCAACGAAGAGGACATTCGAAACGTGGCGTTTTTGCGTACACGCATCGAGTTCATCGAGCGGTTTTTTGCCCCAGGTGAGGTAAGCGAAATTTGGTTGACCTTCAGCGATCCTCAGCCCAAAGACGAGAAGGGCACCAAGCGCATCACGTCATCGGTTTTCATCGAGCAGCGCTACCGCAACATCCTCAAGCCCGATAGCATTATCCATGTCAAGAGTGACAGCGCCCTGCTGTATGAACTCTCCAAAGAGAGTTACGTCGAGGCCGGCTACCAAATCAATTACGACAGCACCGATGTCTACGGCGAACTCGTCCACCGCGTGCCAGCTGAACTGCGTGACTTACTCGAGGTGAAGACGTTCTACGAGCAGATGTGGTTGGAACAAGGGAAGAAAATCCACTACCTGCAAATCCAAATCTGAGATGGCCGCCCTGCCGCCGGACGAATTCAAGCAGGCCGTGTACGACCTGACACGCCTCATCCCAAAAGGCCGGGTTTCCACCTACGGCGCAATTGCTCGGTGCATCGGAGCCGCAGGCGCCTCCCGCCGTGTCGGTTGGGCGTTGAACCGATGCTTCGGGGAAACGCCTCCTGTGCCGGCGCACCGGGTGGTTAACCGGTTGGGCCTGCTGACCGGAGCGGTGCACTTCCCCGCTGAGGCTCCCATGGCCGAACAATTGCGGGCGGAAGGAGTGGAGGTCGTTGACGACCAAGTTGTGGGGTTTGATGGGTTTTTTTGGGACCCGTGGGAGGCCGGAGAATGGTGAGAAATGCAGAACTTTGGCACTGAAACGATAGGCAATGAATTGGACTGAAGAAGCGGTACTGGAAGCCCTCAAAGGGGTGTTGGATCCGGAATTGGGCAAGGACGTGGTGACCCTGGGTTGGGTCACGGTCAACGCCGTCTCAGAAGGCCAAGTCGACGTCACGGTCAAAACAGGTAACCCCGCCATGCACGCCCGCCAAAGGGTCGAAGAAGCGGTCCAGTTTGCGCTCGAACGAGCGTTCGGCGCCGACGCTCAATTGACCATTGCGGTGGAGGGCGTGAAGGCGGAAGAGCGCACCCCGGAGACCCGCAAGGTTTTGCCGGGCGTGAAGCACGTTATTGCCATCGCCTCCGGGAAGGGCGGCGTGGGCAAAAGCACCGTCACGGCCAACCTCGCCGTGGGCTTGGCTCAACTCGGTTACAAGGTCGGGTTGTGCGATGCCGACATCCATGGGCCGAGTGTGCCAACCATGTTTGACGTTACCGAAGCCAAGCCCGAACCAATCACTATGGGAGAGAAGACCTTGATTCAACCCGTTGAACAGTACGGCGTCAAGGTCCTGTCCATTGGTTTTTTCGCCGATCCCGACCAGGCCATTGTCTGGCGCGGTCCGATGGCCAGCCGGGCTTTGGGCCAGCTGTTCACCGATGCGAACTGGGGGGAATTGGACTTCATGCTCATCGATTTGCCGCCCGGCACCGGCGACATTCACTTGTCCCTCGTTCAAGACGTTCCGCTTACCGGAGCCGTTGTTGTCAGCACGCCGCAGGAGGTGGCACTCGCGGACGCGCGCAAGGGCGTTGGGATGTTCCGCTTGGATACCATCAATGTGCCCGTGCTCGGCTTGATCGAAAACATGGCATACTTCGTGCCGCCAGACCTACCGGAACGCCGTTATGACATTTTCGGACGGGACGGGGCCAAGCGGTTGGCGGAGGATGTCGATGCGCCGTTCTTGGGTGAAGTGCCGCTGGTGCAATCCATTCGCGAAGCCGGCGACGCGGGCCGACCGGCTGTGCTGCAAGGCGACTCACCCGCTGCAGCCGCATTCCGCGCGGTCTTGGCTAACTTGCTGACGCAATTGGGAAAATCCACTGACTGATGGCGGAATTGGCAGACATCACTGAACGCGTTGAACGGGCCCTTGAGGGCTTGCGGCCCTACCTCGAGGCGGACGGCGGCAACATCAGCTTGGTCGAAGTCACGGAAGACCACCACGTGAAGGTGGAATTGCATGGAGCGTGTGCCGATTGTCAGATGATCCACATGACCATGAAAGGCGGGGTGGAGCAGGCGATTCGCCAGGCAGCGCCCGAAGTGGTAAAAGTGGAAGCCATCAATTGGGCCGAGGTTTAACTGCCCCTCGAACATCCGTGCAATCCTGTTGTTGAATGTGTAATTTTGCGCGCGATTTGTGTGCACTAACTCTGGGAGAAAAATCATCCATGATCCAAACGGATATCCTCATCATTGGAGCAGGCCCCTGCGGGCTCTTTACGGTGTTTGAAGCCGGATTGCTCAAGCTGCGTTGCCACTTGATTGATGCATTGCCACAGCCCGGTGGTCAGTGCGCAGAGATTTACCCCAAGAAGCCGATTTACGACATCCCAGCTTATCCGTCGATTTTGGCGGGTGAATTGGTGGATCGCCTGATGGAACAGGCGCAACCGTTCAAGCCCGGCTTTACCTTGGGCGAACGCGCTGAGCAGATTGAAAAGGATGATGAAGACCAGTTCATCGTGACCACCAACCGGGGCACGCAGCACCGGGCACCCATCATCGCCATTGCCGGTGGATTGGGGTGCTTCGAGCCGCGTAAGCCGCCGGTTCCGCAGTTGTCCGACTTCGAAGACAAAGGCGTCGAGTACATCATCAAGGACCCCGAGTTCTACCGTGATAAGAAAGTGGTGATTTCCGGCGGCGGTGACTCTGCCTTGGACTGGACCATCTTCCTCGCAGAGGGCGTGGCCTCGGAGGTCACCTTGGTGCACCGCCGCAAAGAGTTCCGCGGGCACCTCGACAGCGTTCAGAAGGTCATGGATCTCGCAGCTGCAGGCCGTGTCAAGTTGATGACCGATGCGGAGGTTATTGCCGTGGACGGTGACGACCACCTGAAGTCTGTCGAGATTAAGACAAAGGCCGACGGTAACCACACCATCGCCACGGACCACTGGGTGCCGCTCTTCGGTTTGAGCCCCAAGCTCGGTCCCATCGCCGATTGGAACCTCAACATCACGAAGAATGCGGTGGAGGTCGACACCTTCGACTACAGCACGAATGTCCCCGGCGTTTATGCCATCGGCGACATCAACACCTACCCGGGCAAGTTGAAGCTCATCCTCTGCGGCTTCCACGAGGCGACGTTGATGGTTCAAAGTGCATTCAAGCGCATTTACCCGGATAAAAACCTAGTTTTGAAGTACACCACCGTCAACGGGGTGAACGGATTTGAAGGTTAAACCATGGACAACACGATTCGCGTAAGCGTCACCGACCGCGACGGCCAAGTGCACGAGCTGGACGCTCCCACCGATATGGGCATGAACATGATGGAACTCTGCAAGAGCGCGGAGCTGCCGGTAGAAGGTACTTGCGGCGGGATGGCCATGTGCGCGAGCTGCCATATGTACGTGGAAAGCGATCACGACTTGCCGGAGAAGTCAGACGACGAGGAGGACATGCTGGACGAGGCGTTTTTCGTCGAGGATAACAGCCGCCTTGGCTGCCAGCTCCACCTCGCAAACGAACTGGACGGGCTCAAAGTGAAGCTCGCTCCCGTTGGTAACTAAGCCTTTACTGTGCGGCTGCGCACGTCGCCCGCCTCGACCCACCGGTGCACCACCGGCGACTTGGCGATGGCCGTGAGGCTGTCCATGTGACGCGTGCCGTGAGCATCTGAACAAATCATTTTGGCGGTGCCGTTTTCGAGCAATGCATGGGCGACTCGGTACATTTCAGGACCGTAGGCGCCGGCGAGGCTGGCGGCATTGACGGTAACCCAAATCCCTCTGTCGGCGAGCGCCTGCACTTCGGCGGGGTTGCGGTGCCAGTAGGGGTACCGTTCAGCGTGGGCCAAGACCCCGGTGTACCCCGCCATTTGCAAATCAAAAATGACCTGATCGTGGTTCATGGGCGGCTCGTGGAATCCAAACTCAAACAGCACGCATTTCACCGGTTGACCGAGTTCGTCAACGGCCTGAAAGTGCAGGAGGTCGTTGGCAGCGATGCAATCCGCGAAGTGCTCGTCGAGGAAGTACTCGGCGGCTAGCTGGAGGGTAAAGTCTGGCCAGCGCGCAGCAACCGCTTGCTGCAGCTGTTCAAAAGCAGGTACAAGGGTGAGCCGATTGTTGGGGTAGATGTCCGAATGGATGTGGGGCGTGACCACGGCACCGCGGTAGCCCATGTTCACCAACCGCTCGATGAGCTCGAGGGATTCTTCGAGGGTGGAACTGCCGTCGTCCACGCCCGGAACGATGTGCGAGTGCACGTCGATGTGCAGCGCTTCGCCGATGGCCAGTTCCGGGCCACTGAAGTCTGGCTCGAGGGCTGCCTTCCGGCCAGAACGCAAGCGCTGCCACCACCCCATCAGCCGCGGTTGCCGTACATGGTGTCGTAATACTGCTGGTACGTGCCCGACGTCACCGAGTCGAGCCACTCACCGTTATTCAGGTACCAATCGACCGTTGCCGCCAAGCCTTCCTCAAACGTGATGGACGGCTTCCATCCCAATTCTGATTCGATGCGCGAAGCGTCAATGGCGTAGCGCAGGTCGTGACCAGCCCGGTCCTTGACGAAGGTCATGAGCTTGAGGGAATGGCCTTCGGGGCGGCCGAGTGCTGCATCGACCAAGCGAATGAGTTCGTGCACCAGGTCGATGTTCTTCCATTCGTTGAGGCCGCCAATGTTGTAGGTCCTGCCGTCTTTTCCGGTGTGGAGGATGACGTCAATGGCCGAAGCGTGGTCTTCTACCCACAGCCAGTCGCGCACGTTGATGCCTTCTCCGTACACCGGCAGCGGCCGCTCGTCGCGGATGTTCCGGATCATCAAGGGAATGAGCTTTTCGGGGAATTGGTAGGCGCCGTAGTTGTTTGAACAGTTCGAGATCACCACCGGCAATCCGTAGGTGTGGTGCCAAGCCCGGACCAAGTGATCGCTCGATGCCTTGGACGAGCTGTAGGGGCTGCGCGGATCGTAGGGGGTTTCTTCAGTGAAGAGCCCTTCCGTCCCAAGCGAACCGTAGACTTCGTCCGTGGAAATGTGGTAAAAGCAGCGATCGCCGTCCGCGTTGGCCCAAGCAGCGCGTGCGGCGTTGAGCAGCGTTGCGGTCCCGAGGATGTTGGTTTCGAGGAACGCCATGGGGTTTTCGATGCTTCGGTCTACGTGGCTTTCAGCCGCCAAGTGCACCACGGCATCGAAGGCGTGCTCTGCAAACAGCCGTTCGATCAACGCGCTGTCTTGGATGTCGCCTTTGACGAAAGCGTAGTGGGGATTCGACTCGACGTCGCGAAGGTTTTCCAGGTTGCCAGCGTAAGTCAAGGCATCGAGGTTGACCACCTTCGCATCGGGACGGTTGGTCAGCAACTTGCGAACCACGTGGGAACCGATGAATCCGGCACCGCCGGTTACGAGGATCGAGTTGAATGTGCGCATTTCCTTAAAGACTCCAGTATTCAAGGGTGTTGATTTGGCCGCGGTAGAGGCCTTTGAGGTCGGCGAAAACTCCGTTGTCGTGACGCATGAGTTTCGCGAAATCCGCTTCGCCCATCGCCTTGTATGGTGCGTGGGCTACGGCCAACACAATCGCATCGTAGGCGCCGGTGTCCGGAGCTTCCTTTAAGGTGATTCCGTATTCGTGCTCTACCTCGGCCGGGCTCGCAAACGGATCAACAACGTCCACTTCGATGTTGTAGCTCTTCAACTCCCGGATGACGTCGGTGACCTTCGTATTGCGGATGTCTGCGACGTCTTCTTTGAAGGTGAGGCCCATGACGAGAATGCGGGAGTCCAGGGGGTTGCGGCCTTGAGCGAGCATGCGCTTGACCACTTGTTTGCCCACGTGCGCACCCATGGCGTCATTGACAAATCGGCCTGAATTGATGACCCGGGCGTGGTAGCCGAGCTTGTCGGATTTCCACGTCAAGTAGTAGGGGTCAATGCCGATGCAGTGACCACCCACCAAGCCGGGGCTGAACTTCAGGAAGTTCCACTTGGTACCGGCGGCCTCAAGCACCTCGTACGTGTTGATGCCGATGCGCTCGAAGATGATACTCAGCTCGTTGATGAGGGCGATGTTGACGTCGCGCTGCGTATTCTCGATGATCTTGGA
>DJYV01000150.1:16025-18752 GCA_002448555.1 Flavobacteriales bacterium UBA6969 | reverse complement strand
ATTGGCTCCCCGCACCTGTTCCAGAGGCCGTGCGAAACGGCGCCTACCCGAGCATCTTAGCCCTGATGGACCGCGCTACTGCGAAGGCTTCCAGGGGCTGACCGAATAATCAGCGAGGCAAAACCTCCTGCAGCCGGCGTTGCAACCCTTCACTCGGCAGGGGCATGTTGCGGCCGGCGATCTTGCCATCCTCATCCAAGACTACAACCTGCGGCACCACCGCCAAGCCCAGGGTTTCCATGATGCGCGGGGTATTGCCAACCCAGCCGACCGTTTCGTCCAAGGTGCGACGGCCGGACAGGGTCTGCCGCCAGTTCGTTTCGTTTTCATCGAGGGAAAGCACCACCCAGCATACGTCTCGGCGGTCCATGTTTTCAGCAACCTGTGAAAACACCTCGCGCTCGCGCGCGGCCAGGCCAGAGCCGTTTTTTAGAGCCAAAATAACCGTCCAGGGCTGTCGGCATTGCTCCCCCATGCTGCTCAAATCACCATTGGGAAGGGTCCAAGGCAGGTCGCCAACAGCGTATCCGATCCGTCCGATTTTGCGGTCATCCCACAAGGCGCGGTACGCCGTGACCAACGGCGCCGGAAACGCAAACGTCTCCCACACGGAACGAACGAGCGCATCCGGTTGGTCATTGGCTTTGTCCAGCCAAGCCGCCGCCATTTCGGCGCGGTCCACATCTTTCCACCGACCGCCCATGGCCGAAGCCAACGAGTCGATGTTGGCCGTAAAAACAGCCTCGTTCAATTTCGCCCAATCCACCTGGCGCTCCAACCACCATCCTCCGTACACCGCTCGCCAACCCGAGTAGGCGCCAGGAGATACCAAACGACTCGCCCACGTCCGCTCTGGATTGCCCATGCTGCTCGCCTTCCAAAGGGAATCCAAGACAACGCGGGATCGACCCAACCCCACCGCTTCATTCAACTTGATTTGCCAAGCCAAATCGCACTCCCACTCGGTCGAGCACCCGTTGACGGCCCGAAGCCATTGCGATTCAAACGATGCCTCCAGCGCAGCGTTGAGCTGCACGAGGGAATCCCGCTGCTGCACATCCACCCCATTGCTTCGCAAAACCAGAAATTCAGCCCGCAGACGATTGGCCCGGCGCTGAAGGCCGACCAAGGAATCCATCCATTGTGTAGGGTGCTCACCTGTCCATGCAGAGCGGCCCGGGCTACCCAGCAAGCGGCGCGCCGTGGCGCCACCTGCGGTTAGGTGCAACGACGACGGTTCGTCCGGTCGGACCCAAACAATCCACGACCACGGGGGTGCGACCAGTTCGAAGAGACCTTCTTCAGCAGGGGCATTCCACCGGAAATCGCCTGCCTCGTCCACCAAAATTTCTTCCACCCACGTCCCCAGCTGCAACGCCGGGTAATCGATCCGCTTCACGTGAATCAAACTCGGCGACGCGTCCTCCACCTGGAGGGTGCCTTCGATGGTTGATTGGGCCAAGGCAGTTTGGGCCACGAGCAACGCGGTGCACGCGGCGATGATGAACCTAAAGTGCGTGCGTTTACGCATCCGGAAAAGCGAGGTCATCGGGAACAAACGCCGACGCGTCTCCCCCGTTCTTGAGGATTTCACGGACCACATTCGAGTGGATGTGGGCAAACTCGGGGTCGGTAAACAGGATGACCGTCTCCAGGGAAGGGTGCAACACTTTGGTCATCTGAGCAATGGTGCGCTCGTACTCAAAGTCGCCACCATTGCGCACCCCACGCAACAGCCAATGCGCATCGTTGGCACGGCAAAAATCCGCGGTCAGCCCTTCAAACGATGCAACGCGCACATGGGGGAAGCGCGCGCAGACAGACTCGAGCCACGCCATCCGCTGCTCCAACGAGAACATGGAACGCTTGGCAGAATTGACCCCGACGGCGACTATGACTTCATCGAAGAGAGACACCGACCGCTCGAGGATGTTCAGGTGTCCGCGTGTGATGGGGTCAAACGACCCGGGGAATACTGCTCGTTTCATCGTTCCTGGCATTTTCAAGTCGTGAACAAACTAAAATGGACGTGACCGTACTTTCGGGTTTCCACATAATGCGCACAGCCCGAGACATCGGTTCGTTCTCCGTGCTCCAAGATAAACCAGCCGCCGGGCACCAACAAAGGACCGCCTAAAACCCGCTCGGGCAACTCCGGCAATTCCGGCAAATCATAAGGCGGATCGGCAAAAATCAAATCGTACTGGGTCAATGACCGCTCGATGAATTGCAGGGCATTGCCCCGAACCACCGACCAATCGTCAACGTCCCAATCCCGGGCCAGCGTCGACATGCCGCGCACCGCCTTGGGGTCGCTTTCCACCGACGTCACCGAACCGCAGTCCCGACTCAGAAATTCCAACGCTACCATGCCGGTGCCACCAAACAGTTCCAAAACATGCAATCCCTCGAGGTCTACCCGGGCATTGAGCAGGTTGAACAAGCCCTCGCGACCAAAATCGGTCGTCGGGCGACCTTTGAACCCCTTCGCCACCTTGGGCCTTCGCCCCTTCCATTTGCCTCCTGTGATCCTCATTTGGCCAAATGCATCAAAAGGCCGGACTCGCCCAGCTCCGCATGTGCAGACGCCAATTCGACGGCCTCAAAGAATCGCTTGAATTGATGGACGATGGGAGCATCTTCGGTGATTCCGCCGGAGAAAACAACGCGGCATTGAGCGGCCGTCGGGTCCACATCCTCCCGGTGAAAGGAATTAACCACATGGTA
>DJYV01000150.1:5061-15677 GCA_002448555.1 Flavobacteriales bacterium UBA6969 | reverse complement strand
CCATCGCCAGCCACGTCTTCCGTGACGGAACACCAACGCAATCCACTGGCATCGAACCGCATCATCAAAGCGCGGCCATCGGCCACGTCCACGTGCACCGTGTGCGTCGATGCAGCGGCACGGGCCGCGTTCATTCCAGATTCAATAGCCGCCAGCGTCGACGACGTCCACTGCCCGAGTGGGAAGGCCTTCAAAAAAAGGTCTTCACTACCGAAGTGTCCAGACTCTATCAATGCCATGCCCTCACCGAGCCGGTCGGATAAGAACGTTCGGCTGATCGACGTGTGGTCCTGCGGACCATGTTGCAGCCCCAGCACGTGCGTCTCGATGCCTTCAGCCACAGCGGCGGGCATCAGTGAGCATACCGGGCGGAGTAAACTCAACTTAACCGCAGCAGCAGCAGAAAAACGATGCGAAAGTTCCGTGAGTGAACTTATTTCTGAATCCACGCCGTAGTCAGCAATACCATTGCTGTCCAAGGCAATCCAATGCACGCATTCACCATCCCAGCCAATCAGCAGGGTGCCATCGAATGCGTTGGGATCAGTTGCGCCAGTTACCATCGGTGTGTGCTTCCGTCAGGGAGCCAAACCGCAAGGTATCTTTTTTTACTTTCTCCCGGCCAAATGGTGTGGGGTCCTTGACCAAGACCGTGGAGAGGGTCAAACCACCCGACTCGACGCTGTCGGTCTCGAGCAAAAAGCGCTCGCCGGTCAGCGGGTTGAACCAGAGGCTGTCCACCGACACGCGTGGCAATCGCTTGGCTGCCCGGATTTCCGGCGTGAAGTTCTCCGCATAGAAGGAGGTGTAAATGACGTCGCGGACCTTGTAGGTGGTGCTGTCTGATGAGATAAGATCAAGGAAGGCGTCTTCCGTTATGCCCAACTCTTCAGCCTTAGGGGCGAGTTCCTCGCGCGTGAGTACCAACCCCATTTCTCGGCTCTTGTCTTCGGGCAAGGTGTCGTTGAATGACCCCATGTTGAAGCTCACCGGGATGACTTCTTCGTACAAGAATGTCTGGAGCGAGTCAAAGTCGTTGCAGTAGATGCCGTAGATGTCGTGGTGCGCATCCTGCGCATCGCGGATGTCCTTCAATGCTTGGACCGTCTCTGAGTCGATGCGCGCCTTTAATTCACGGAACTCGATTTCCTCGTCCACGCTGTAAAACACCTCGTATCCCAACCACAGGGCGGAGACGGTGCCCACAGCCATCATAATGCGGTAGTGCCTGCTATTCAAGCGCTCCAACACCATCGGCATGGCCAGCACCGCAACGGCGATCAGGGCCAATGAAGCCAAAAGCATGGCGGTAGGTTGACTTTCCAATTCGTCGCCGCTCAGGTACTTGATCAAGAAGCTCAAGCCTGCGAGGAACAGGAAAATCGAGACAACGTACTTGTTGATTTCTTTGAAGAAGGTATCCATCGAATTTCATTCAAGGGGCGTTGGCGCGTTGCGCTTTTGCCGTGTAAACCGGATGCGAATCTACGACGATTCCCGACGTCCTCAAATTCCACAGGTGAGGAAGTTTCTTTCGTTGGAAAACCCCCGCCACCTACCTTCGCTTTTATGGTTGAATCCACCGCTCAAATCGAGGCGTTTGTCGACAGCATGGCGCGGCATTTCCCCCACGCGCCGACCGACGGCCAGGGGCGGTTGATTCATGCACTGGCTCGGTTCCATTTCAGCACCCAACCGCGGTGCGCCATCATGATCCGAGGGTATGCAGGCACCGGTAAAACCACGAGCGTTGGCGCCTTGGTGCGCGTGCTTCGTGAATACGGACAGCGCCCCGTGCTGTTGGCTCCCACCGGCCGCGCGGCCAAGGTTATGCAATCATACGCCCATCTGTATGCTTCGACCATTCACCGCCACATCTACCGCACCAAGCGCAGCGGCGACGGCAATCCCGCGTTTGGCCTCGCGCCCAACACCCGGGAGAACACCGTTTTCATTGTGGACGAAGCCTCGATGATTGGAGAAGGGCGGGCTCGGAGCGACGGCGGCGGCATGCAGTACCGAAGCCTACTCGATGACCTCATGGAATTCGTGTTCAGCGGTGAAGGGTGTCGGCTCGTATTGGTCGGTGACGACGCGCAGTTGCCGCCGGTGGGTGAATCCGAAAGCCCAGCGTTGAACGAAAACCAGATGCGCCGCGATTTCGCCTTGACCGTGGCCACCGTACGCCTGACCGACGTGGTGCGGCAGGAAATGGATAGCGGCATCCTCTTCAATGCACACCGCTTGCGCCTGCAAATCGAATCCGGAGAGGCGCACTGGCCGCAATTCAAGATCGACGGCATGAGCGACATCCGGCGCATCAACGGATACGAGCTGCAGGAATACATCGAAACGGCGTTTGACCAGCACGGCGAGGACAACGTCGGCATCATCACCCGGTCCAACAAGCGCGCCCAGGCGTTCAACCAGCAGATTCGCCACCGCATTTTATGGCGCGAGGAAAGCCTCGAAGCCGGCGACCGGTTGATGGTCGTCAAAAACAACTATCACTGGCTCGCCTCGGTGGACACCGTGCCTACCACGCTCCTGGCCAACGGCGATGTGGTGGTGGTGACCAAAGTACTCAAGCGCTTCGAACGCTACGGCGTGCAATTCGCTCATGTAGAGGTGGAATTCGCCGATGCCGCCGATTGGGGTGTTTTCGAGGTAACCGTCAACCTCAGCATTCTCGAATCCGACCTGCCGTCCATACCCTACGCCGACGTGCAGATCCTGCAAGAGGCGATTGCAGAAGACTACATCCATTTGGGCTCCAAATCTGCCATCCTTAAGGCCGTTAAAGCCGACGAATGCTTTCAAGCCCTGCAAGTCAAATTTGCCTGGTCGCTTACCTGCCACAAAGCCCAAGGCGGCCAATGGCAATCCGTCATCATCGACCCCGGCTACGTCACAGAAGACACGCTGAACACCGAATGGCTCCGGTGGCTCTACACGGCTTTTACCCGGGCGCAAACGGAATTGGCCCTGCTGAATTTCTCCGACGATTTTTTTGAATAAAAAAGCCTCCGCGGTGGGAGGCTTTCCAATGGGGGTGTGATAGTGCTTATGCGAGCTCGCGGGCGCTGAAGTAAAACGCACCTTCGATGGCTGCATTCTCGTCGCTGTCCGAACCGTGTACGGCATTGGCTGCAATGCTCTCGGCGAAATCGGCGCGAATCGTTCCAGGCGCTGCTTCGGCCGGGTTGGTGGCACCAATCAGCTCACGGAAGTCCGCTACTGCGTTGTCCTTTTCGAGGATCGCTGCAACGATGGGTCCGCTGCTCATGTACTCCGTCAACTCGCCATAGAATGGGCGTTCTGCGTGAACGGCGTAAAAGGCTTTGGCATCGTCAATGCTCAATTGCGTCCACTTCATCGCCTTGATGGAGAATCCAGCTTCAATGATGCGGTCGATGATCTTGCCTGTATGGCCCGCGCCGGTGGCATCGGGCTTGATCATTGTGAATGTGCGGTTTGTAGCCATGGTATCAGTTTGATTTGCGCTGCAAAAGTACTCCGCAATTCTTTATTCGATGTGATTTGGTAAATCTACCGCATTGAATTGCCTTCACGGCCCCCGCCAGCCCTCGGCCTATTGTATCTTCGCAGCATGAAATTGACCGTCCCTCAGAGTTCCGCGCAAGCGATGGAAATGGAGAATGCGCACGGCGCGCACAATTACCACCCCCTACCGGTTGTTTTGGACCGCGGCGAAGGAGTGCAAGTATGGGACATCGAGGGCAAACAGTACTTCGACTTCCTCAGCGCCTACTCGGCTGTCAACCAAGGCCATTGTCACCCGCACATTGTTGGGGCGATGAATGCGCAGGCGGAAAAGCTGACGTTGACTTCGCGGGCCTTTTACAACAGCAACCTGGGTAAGTACGAACAGTTCGTCACCTCCTACTTCGGCTACGACAAGGTGCTGCCGATGAACACCGGTGCCGAGGCGGTCGAGACGGCCATCAAGATTGCACGGAAGTGGGCCTACGATGTCAAGGGCGTTCCTGCGGGCATGGCCAAAATCATAACGTGTGAAGGCAACTTCCACGGCCGCACGACCACCATCGTAAGCTTCAGTACGGACACTGATTCGACCGGCGGATTCGGCCCCTTCACCCCGGGCTTCGAAGTCATCCCTTACGACGATATCGCAGCATTGGAAGCGGCCTTGAAAGACCCCAACGTAGCGGGCTTCATGGTCGAGCCCATCCAAGGCGAAGCGGGTGTGTACACGCCGTCCGAAGACTTCGTTAAGCGAGCGCATGCGGCTTGCCAAGCGGCGGACGTGCTGTTCATTGCCGATGAAGTGCAGACGGGCATAGCCCGCACCGGATCGCTGCTCGCAACCTGCGGCAACTGCACATGCGCCGGTCACTGCGAACGCCAGTCCACCTTCGCGAAGGCGGACATCCTCATCTTGGGCAAGGCCCTATCCGGCGGGGCTTATCCTGTCAGCGCCGTATTGGCCGACGACGCCATCATGGGCGTGATTCACCCCGGGCAGCACGGGTCCACCTTTGGCGGGAATCCAGTGGCTGCAGAAGTGGGCATCGCGGCGCTACAGGTGGTGGTGGACGAGAAACTCGCCCAAAACGCCCGCGATCTCGGCGAACATTTTCGCCAGGCCATGCGAGACTTGATTGCAGAATCCGATTTGCTCACCCTCGTGCGCGGCAAAGGATTGCTCAACGCGGTGGTCATCAACGATACCCCGGACAGTTCAACCGCTTGGGAATTGTGTGTGGCCTTGAAAGAAAACGGGCTGCTCGCCAAACCCACCCACGGCAACATCATTCGTTTTGCCCCGCCGCTCGTCATGACGCGCGAGCAACTCGATGATTGCATCGCCATCATCCGCAAGACGGTACTGGAGTTTAAGAAAGGCTGAACCGCTCGCGAATCAGAGCCAGCCGTGGCTGGCCATCCACTCGTCGTTGTAGACCTTGCCTACATAGCGTGAACCGTGGTCGTGGAACAAGCACACCACGAGGTCGGTGGGCTTAAGTCGTTCCTTGAGCTGGCGCAAGCCTTGGAAGGTGCTTCCACAGCTGTACCCGAGGAATAGGCCTTCCTTCCGGGCGAGTTCCCGTGCCGCCAACGCTCCGTCTTTATCCGTGACCTTTTCGAATTGGTCGATGGTGTCGAAGTTCACGTTCTCTGGGAGGATGTCCTCGCCCACGCCTTCGGTGATGTACGGGTAGATTTCGTTCTCGTCGAACTCGCCGGTTTCGTGGTACTTCTTCAAAACACTGCCGTACGAGTCGATGCCCCAAATCTGCACGTCAGGGTTTTGCTCCTTGAGGTAGCGCCCGGTCCCACTGATGGTGCCGCCGGTGCCTACGCCCACAACAAAGTGGGTGATGCGCCCTTCGGTTTGTTCCCAAATTTCTGGACCGGTGGAAGCGTAATGCGCTTCTTGGTTGGACAGGTTGTCGTATTGGTTGCACCAGAAACTATTCGGGTCCGCTTCCTGGCAGCGCTTCGCCACGCTGTAGTAGCTGTCCGGGTGGTCTGCTTCGACGTTGGTCGGGCAGACGTGCACCTCCGCTCCCATCGCTTTGAGGATGTCGATCTTTTCTTTCGACTGCTTATCGCTCATGGTGCAAATGAGCTTGTATCCCTTCACCGCACACGCCAACGCCAATCCCATGCCGGTGTTTCCACTGGTACACTCGATGACGGTGCCGCCTGGCTTGAGGAGCCCTTGCTTTTCGGCATCTTCCACCATGCGCAAGGCCATGCGGTCCTTGACGCTGTGGCCCGGGTTGAAATACTCCACCTTCGCGTAGACCGGACAGGGAAATCCCTCTACGGTATTTTGCAGTTGGATCATCGGCGTATTACCAATGGTCGATAAGATGTTGGAGTGGACGTTTCGGGTTGCCTGCATCGCGCCCAAAGGTAGTGCGATGAACCGAGGATGAATTGAAAATTCTTGACAATTCACCCGTTGTTTTTCACGGGAAATTCAACGGTTAATCCGCAGCGCCTCCGCCGGGTGAATCCGCAGCGATGCCAAACTCGGCAGCGCCATCATCAAAGCACACGCCGCGAAAGCCAGCACCTCCACCCCGACTAAATACGCCGCATCCACACGCACGGGCACAACATCCAAATAATACGCCTCGGGATTCAGGGCCACCCAGCCGGTTGCGCCTTGCAACGCGACCAACCCAAGGCCTACAAGGTTTCCCCAGAGGAAGCCCCGGCCAACGATGCGGACTGCCTGCCAGAAAAACACCCGCATGACTGACGCATCCGGCATGCCCAAGGCCTTCAACATGCCCACCATGGGACGGCGTTCCAAGATGAGGATTAGCAGAGCTGAAGTCATGTTGATGACCGAAATGAGCACCATTAAGCCGATGATGATTTCGACATTCAAATCCAACATGCCCAGCCACGTAAACATCTCAGGCGCCTGCTGCAGCACGGTCTCGGTTCGCCATCCGATCGGCAGCGCATCGTATATCTGCGCCTCCACATCCCACAACTCCGCCCCGGGCTCAACGTACACCTCCAACCCGCTGGAAGCCGCCTGCCAACTGCCGCCCAATCGCTCCCATTCCCACGTACCGTCGGCCACAAACAGCCGTATCGAATCCGGGATGATGCGTTCGTTGGCGTCCCGACCTACGGCCGTGACCATGAATTCAGCACCTACTTCAGGAACCAGCGACGCTGTCGACCCCACCACCTCACGAGTGGGCTCCCATGTTCCGGAATCGTTGCGACGGTGCCACTGATACACCGGAGCCGCACTCGAACCGAAAGAACGCAACTCCACGGCTTGCCCCTCAGCCAGCACCTGCATTTCAAGTCCCCAGCCCGCCGCCTCTTGAATCCAAGCCGCAGGCAGGAACATGAATTCTTGGTCGTACTCCAGCAGTCCCGTTCGGTAGGTACCCGTCAATCGAAAGTTGCGGGGACGCACGCCATTGGGACCTCCGACCAGGTACACGGTAAAACGGTCGCCCACCGTTAGGTCCAGGCGTTGGGCTTGGTGCACCGATAGCACCGCGCCGTCTTCCTCAAGGTCCACGTTGCCATCAACCATGAACCGTTCAAGGAAGGCCTGGGTCGTCTCCTCATTCAGTCCTTTGGCCACGACCCCTTTCACACCGCTTTGCGATTCGAGGATTCCGGGCAAGGTGTAAAACGGATGAACGGCTCGCACGCCTTCGAATTCGGTCAGTGCCGCTTCGATGGCCGGCTGGCGAACGATTTTTTGATCGTCGTAATCGGCATTCAGCACCTGAATGTCAGAACCGAAGCCCACCACCAATTCCTTGACCTCTTGCTGGAATCCGTGCACAATGGACGTCGCCACCACAATCAAGGCCATGCCGATGGCCACCCCGACGGTCGCAATGCGCACCACCGGCCGCGACCAAGAGGCCGTCGAAGATTTGGCGCCGAGGCGTTTGGCTATTTTTCGGGAAAGGGAAGTCAAGTTGGGCATCGTGTACGCGTTGCCAAATTACGTTGGTACATTCGTCCTGTGAAGAAAATCCTCACAATATCGATGGCCTTGGTCATCGCCTGCTCCGCTTCAGCTTCCCGGGACAGTTTAGTCGTGGATTCACTCAATGGTGTGCTCCACGTGGCCCAACGCACCGCTCCGCCCCTTCCTGTGCGGCTGGGAAACGAGAACATCAAGGCAGTGTATGAGGCCTGCAGCCGCGCCCGGGTAGCGGTGGTCGCTAACCAAACTTCGGTCATTGGCGATGGGCGCAAAGGCGAATCGGTGCACCTCGTGGATACCTTGCTCGCACTGGGTATCGATGTGCGCAAGGTCTTCGCACCAGAGCACGGATTCCGCGGCGACGCCCACAACGGAGCCAACATCGACGACAGTGTAGACCCCACAACCGGCCTGCCCATTTTGAGCCTGCACGGGAAGCACCGCAAACCCACCGCTGAAAGCTTGGACGATGTTCGCGTGATCATTTTTGACATCCAAGACGTAGGTGCGCGGTTCTACACCTACCTAAGTTCACTTTTCCTTGTCATGGAAGCCGCCGCCGAAAACGACAAGGTGGTGATCGTCCTGGATCGTCCCAATCCACACGGACACCAGATCGCCGGCCCTGTGCGCTCCGAAAAATGGAAGTCCTTCGTAGGGCAAGTACCTGTGCCGGTGCTGCACGGTATGACCCTCGGGGAAATGGCCCGGTTGTTCAACGGCGAAGGGTGGTTGGAAGGGGGCGCACAGTGCGACCTCATCGTGATTCCGTGCGAAGGGTATGCCCACAGCGATGCGTGGTACCCGCATATTGCACCGTCGCCGAATTTACCAACGCCTGAGTCCATCGCGCTGTACCCGTCACTCTGCCCGCTCGAACCTACGGTGGTCAGCGTCGGACGCGGCACCCCAACACCGTTTGAGTGCGTTGGCATGCCGCAAGGTGCATTGGGTTCGTTTGCCTTCACCCCCCAGCCGGTTCCTGGAGCGGCCCCGCATCCCAAACACGATGGCGTAATCTGTTTCGGTCAAAACCTGCATGGACTGGGCGAGGAGTGGATGCAATCACCCAGTGGTTTTTCGTGGAATGCCCTGCCGGAATATGCACGGATGTGGCAAAACGCGGTGTCTGAGGAGCCTTTCATCACCGCGTCGAGTTCGTTGGCCCGGCTCAGCGGGGATGAATCGCTCGAACAGGTGATCAACGGTGAATTGGAGATGAGCGAATTTGTTGCGGGCTGGCTGGAGGGATTGCGCGCGTTTGATGCGTTGCGCCAACCGTACCTGTTGTACCCCGTGCAACGCTTGGCTCCCTGAGTGGGTTCAGTTTGAAAGACTCCACCTCCGCAGTATCTTGCACACCCGAACCTTTTGACCATGACCGCAAATCGCATTCACTTCAGCCTGCTCATCGTCGCCCTGGTTGGCGCGTTGGCCGGTTGCTACAAGGCCCCTGAGTTCATCAACCCCGTTTACTCCTGCGAGTGCGGGTCGGTAACCTTTCGTGACAGCTTGTACAACCTCAAAATGGCGGAAGCCGTGGTCCCAGACAGCTTGGAGCCGTTGTCGAGGAGCTACCACATCGTGGCCGATCTCCGCACTCTGGAAGAGGTGGATGCGCACGTGCCTGCGCACGATTTAACCTTTCACTTCTCGTTCCCCGAATTATACGAGGGGACAAACGTTTACTACGTCCAACAAGAAGACATTCAGCACCTGGTCCAGGTCATCAACCACGGAGACGACACCTACCCCATCCTCAACTACAAGGCTACGGAGGGCTCCATTGTCATCTATCCAGCCTTCAACGGAGGAGAAGAAACCGTGGAATTCAACTTGACCGTGCGCAAATCGTTAGACAGCATCCTCGTTGACTCGCCCATCGCGTTCACCGGGACCTTCACCGGCATCATCGAGTAATACCCTTCACGGGTGCAGGCACCACGGCGTCACCTGTCGTCACCCAACAGGCATCTCCCCCCTTCGGTTTTACGGAAACCGATCCCGTAAACGTGCCGAACGTCGGAACTACGAGCGTCCGGCGCTCTGCACTGTACCACCAGCAAGGCAATTTGAGGCTTTGCCGTCCCTTTCCCACCAAGCTCAGCGCAGGATGCAAATGGCCGGCTACGCCGTGCATTCCATCGGGCAGGTTCACCAAATCGTCGGGGTCGTGAGCGAATACCCATGAGCCGTGCGTCCAGAGCGCACTACGTTCCAATCGCATCCCTTCAAAGGCTGAGGGGTGCAAAATGTCATGGTTGCCTTCCACGAGTCGAAACTCATCAAACCACGGCTCTGCATTCAAAGAGGCCAACCACGCCTGGAACTCCAACCATTCTTTGTTTTCCTCGCTGTGGAACAAGTCGCCCAAAACCAGCAAACGACGAGGCCGGTGGCTTGAGACCAGTGCGGAGAGGCGCTCCAGGGTGTTGGCATTGACCGCATTGGGCACCGCAATGCCGTGGCGGCGAAAGTGGGCCGCCTTTCCCAAATGCAAGTCTGAAACAATGAGGGTCGACTCCGAAGGCCACCAAATGGCCCGATCCGGGAGGAACTCCCAACCGGATTCGGTCATCGGATCCAATTACTGCTGCTGCTTGATCAAGTTCAGTGCAGAACCCGCGCGGAACCAATCAATCTGCTGGGCGTTGTAGGTGTGATTCGCGACGATGGTATCCTTACTACCGTCCGCGTGCTCCACCTCAATGGTCAGCGGCTTGCCAGGCGCAAACGCATCCAAATCCACGAAATGGAATCGATCGTCCTCTTGGATCAAATCATAGTCCGCTTCGTTCGCGAAGGTCAAACCGAGCATACCCTGCTTCTTCAGGTTGGTCTCGTGGATGCGCGCAAACGACTTCACCAACACCGCTGTCACACCAAGGAAACGGGGCTGCATCGCTGCGTGCTCGCGTGAGCTGCCCTCTCCGTAGTTGGAGTCACCTACAACGACCGTGGGGACACCGGCTGCCTTGTACTCGCGCTGAACCGCTGGTACTTCACCGTACTCGCCGGTCAATTGGTTCTTGACCGAATTCGTTTCGTTATTGAAGGCGTTCACCGCACCGGTGAGGGTGTTGTTCGAGATGTTGTCGAGGTGACCACGGTAGCGCAACCAGGGACCGGCCATGCTGATGTGGTCGGT
>DJYV01000150.1:4460-4666 GCA_002448555.1 Flavobacteriales bacterium UBA6969 | reverse complement strand
GGCGTCAGGAGCTGCAAGCGCTCCGAGCCTTCGTTCACTACGACTTGCACGCCGCTTCCGTCCTCCGCTGGAGCGAGGTAACCCGCATCCTCCACGGCAAAACCAGAAGTTGGCAATTCGTCACCGGTGGGCTCCTCGAGCATGACTTCGCTGCCGTCGGAGAGTTGGAGGCTGTCCTTCATGGGGTTGAACGTCAAATCACCAGC
>DJYV01000150.1:0-4158 GCA_002448555.1 Flavobacteriales bacterium UBA6969 | reverse complement strand
GGGGTTGAACGTCAAATCACCAGCGATTGCGAGCGCTGTCACCAATTCTGGAGATCCCACGAACGCGTGGGTGTTCGGGTTGCCATCTGCACGCTTGGCGAAGTTGCGGTTGAAGGAGTGAACGATTGAGTTCTTCTCTTTCTTCTCGGCGCCTGAACGCGCCCATTGACCGATGCACGGTCCACATGCGTTTGCGAAGACGCTGCCACCTATTTCCTCAAAGATGGAAATGAAGCCATCGCGGTCGATGGTGTAACGCACTTGCTCCGAACCTGGCGTGATGGTAAGCGTGGCTTTCGCCTTGATGCCCTTTTCAATCGCCTGCTTGGCAATGCTCGCCGAGCGGCTAATGTCTTCGTAGCTGGAGTTGGTGCACGAACCGATGAGGCCGTATTCCAATTCCGTCGGCCAGCCGTTTGCTTCAGCCGCGGCCTTCATCTCGCTGATAGGCGTAGCTAAATCTGGGGTAAATGGTCCGTTCAGGTGCGGCTCTAATTCGCTAAGGTTGATTTCGATTACCTGGTCGAAGTACTGCTCGGGATTGGCGTACACCTCGGCGTCGCCGGTCAAGTGTTCCTTGATGCCGTCGGCCAATGCCGCGACGTCTGCGCGGCCGGTCGCTTCGAGGTAGCGCTTCATGCTCGCGTCGTACCCGAAGGTCGAGGTGGTTGCGCCGATTTCGGCGCCCATGTTGCAGATGGTGCCTTTACCTGTGCAGCTCAACGATTCAGCGCCGTCGCCGAAGTATTCCACGATGCATCCGGTGCCGCCTTTCACGGTGAGAACACCGGCCACTTTGAGGATCACGTCTTTTGCAGAGGCCCAACCGGACAAGCGTCCAGTCAACTTGATGCCGATGAGCTTGGGGAACTTCAATTCCCATGGCATACCAGCCATCACGTCCACGGCGTCGGCGCCGCCCACACCAACGGCCACCATGCCCAATCCACCGGCATTCACCGTGTGCGAATCCGTACCGATCATCATGCCACCTGGGAAAGCGTAGTTCTCGAGGACCACTTGGTGGATGATCCCCGCACCGGGCTTCCAGAAGCCGATGCCGTATTTGTCGGAAACCGATTCGAGGAAATTGTAGACTTCGTTGTTCTTGTTGATGGCTTCTTGCAAATCCGAATCAGCCTGCACCTTGGCTTGAATCAAGTGGTCGCAATGCACTGTTGAGGGTACAGCGGCCGCTTTCTTCCCGGCTTGCATGAACTGCAGCAGCGCCATCTGCGCCGTCGCATCCTGCATAGCGACCCGGTCGGGTGCAAAATCCACGTAATCCGCTCCGCGCTGGTACGCGCCGGAGGCATCTCCTTCCCAGAGGTGGCTGTACAGGATTTTTTCTGCCAAGGTCAGGGCCTTGCCCGTGGCACCTCGCGCCGCCTCAATTCTACCGGGGATGCGCTCGTAATGGGCGCGGATCATGTCCAAATCAAAAGTCATTGTGTGCATTTTCAGTGGAGCGCAAAGGTAAGCAGTACTTTCGCAATACATGAAACGAGAGCTGCTTATTGAAATGGCCCAAATCGCCGTCCGTTCGATCCGAGGAAATCGGCTGCGCACCGGCCTGACCATTGGCATCATTGGACTGGGCATAATGGCCTTGATAAGCATGACCACGGCGACATCCTCGTTGGAGGCCAATGTGGAGGAGCAGTTCTCTTCCCTCGGTACGGATGTGTTCACGTTTACACAAAAAACCGAGACCGGCGTGAACCGCGGGCGAAGGGTGACTGTCGGCGAGCCCATTTCATACGAAGAGGCGCAAGCTTTCGCGGAGGAGGCCCCTTCAGAATTGACCGTCGCCTACTCCATATTCGGCACCTCCCAAGCCACTTTGACCCGAGGTACGGAGCGGACCAACCCCAACATTCAGGTGCTGGGCATCGAAGAGAACTACTTCGATGTCAGCGGATACTCCGTGGAGCGCGGACGGAATTTCACCCGTCAAGAGGCTCAATCCGCGAACCGCCTGACGGTCATTGGCGCAGACCTCGTCAAAGAACTCTTCAACGAGTGGGAAGAGCCTGTCGGTGCGGAATTTTCCATCGGCGCCCAGCGCTACACCATCATTGGCGTGCTCGAAGCCCGCGGCCAAGCGTTTGGCATGTCCCAAGACAACCAGTGCTACATTCCCATCCCCTGTGTTCGCCAGCAATTCTCCGATGACCAGCGGAGCTACCGCGTCGTGTGCAAGTCGCCCCGTCCAGAAGACGTAATGGAATTGGCAGAAGCTGCTGTGGGCGCCATGCGCGTAGTCCGGCGGGATCGCCCGGGGGAAGACCACTCCTTCAACTTATCCATGAGTAACAGCATGGTCTCAACCTTGGAGGAGGCCATCGGAGGCATCACAGCCGCGGCTTCCATCATCGGCATCATCACCCTGTTCGGAGCCGGGATTGGTCTGATGAACATCATGCTGGTCAGCGTCTCAGAACGGACACGGGAAATCGGCACCCGCAAAGCCCTCGGCGCTTCGCCGCGCGCCATTCGGATGCAGTTCCTCATCGAAGTCATCATCATTGGTCAACTCGGAGGTGCAGTAGGAATTGCCCTCGGCGTCGCAGCCGGCAACGGCATTGCCTATGCCATGGACACGCCGTTTGTGGTGCCGTGGGGGTGGATGATGACCGGTGTCGCGTTGAGCTTGGTCACGAGCCTCATCAGCGGGTATTACCCGGCCCGTCAGGCCGCACGGCTCGACCCGATTGTGGCATTGGGACGCGAATGATCAGCTGACCTCGCGCTCGAGCATTTGAGCCATGCGGGCACGCTCTTTGGCAATCAGCGTTTCCGCCCATTTTTCCGAAGAGCCAATCGATTCCAAGAGCTGCTGCCAATCGGCTTCCTCGCGTGCTGGCACCGGCGCCTCATGTACGGCCTCTCCGGCAACGTCCAGCGACAGCGCCAAGAATTGCTCCATGTACCGCACTTGCAAATTGCACAGCGTATTGCCAAAACGCACCAACACATCGGGGTCCAACGTGGCCGCCATGGCCGTACGCAGGCGGCGGATGTTTTCGACGTGGTTGCGCACGAGCAGAACAAAGTTTTCGCCCGAAGGCAGTAGCGTGGGCAAATCCACCGGTGCCCCAAGGGGCTTCACATCCAACACCCTTCCCACGTCGCTCAGCTCCACCAGCCGATTCACACGCGAGCGAAACAAGGTCGGAATGACGGGTTGGCGCATGAAGTGATCGCGCACGGCAAACGCCTCTGCGTCGAGTCGTTCCATGATCTCCTCTTGCTCGATGGTGTCGTTCAAACCGAGCAGTGTAAGTGCCGTTCCTTTATCCATTTCTAGAAATCTGCAAAAAGTGAAGATACGTCAACAAAAGACTTCTCCCTCGGCTTCTTGCCTTTCCCTTGTTAAATTTGAGGCAAAACCTCACACCCGATGAAAATGATTTCGTTTGCAACGATTTTGATGACAGGAGCCGCGCTGATGGCCTGTGGAGACACCGCTCCCAAAGCGGACAAAGCCCCGGCAGCGGCGACAACGAGTGCGGCCCAGGCAGCAACCGAGACGCAACAGTCCGACGCCATTTCAGCCCTCTACAAGGACGGCATCGACGATGCCAACCGCGGCGACAAGACGGGCATGGTTCGGGTGCACGGAACCATCAATCAACCTTCCGGCGGTGAGGTCACATTGTATGAATCAGAGGGCCGAAACACGATTGAGGTAGCCAAAACCCGCCTCTCGAATCGCGCGTTTGATTTTGGCGAAATCGAGGTCAGCCGCGGGTTTTACAAAATCAGCCTCAACGTTGAGACCAACGCCACCGACATCATCCTCAACCCCGACGAGCCGGACGTGGAACTCACATTCAATTCGTCTCGTTTGTCGGCCAACAAGTCTGCCGGCAATTCAACGGAAAACACCGGATGGTTTGCCTACCAGTCAATGGAGAACACCAACAACAGCGAGGTACGCAAACTCCGCAGCAGCATCAAAGACGCCGGTGCCTTCCGCGCCCGCATCGAAGAGCAAATCAAACAAAAGCAAGCCGAGTTGGTCGATCAGCAACACGCACTGATGGACCAATACCCCGGCACCTACTTGGCCAAGTACCTCGGTTGGAAGAATCCCAAATACCCCAACAACCAAGGCCGGTTCTTCGAGGACATCGATCCGCTTGACAACAGCGC
>DJYV01000035.1 GCA_002448555.1 Flavobacteriales bacterium UBA6969 | reverse complement strand
GGCGCTGACCCACTCGTCGGTTACTCGCTCGAATAGGCGCAGCATATTGAATGCCTCCTCCGTCATGAAAAATGTCCCACTTGCCGGTACGACTTCCATCAACGGAAAAGGCGCCGTTCCGAAATACTTGCCTGCAGTGGCGAGCCATTCCATTCGCCCCCACCATCCCAAGCGGACTTCGTCATAGGCTTCCAAGGTGCACCGGGTGTAGTTGTATTGCGATCCGAGCACGTTGGGCATGGCCCAGGTAACGGTCGCGTCCAGCACGGGCCACTCCGTTCCCAAGCTGCGCCGAACGAATTCCCCGCCGACGAACCGTTCGCCTTTCGCAAACCGCAGGGCGCCGGTGGCTTCGGTGGTGATCAGGCGCTCGATGGGCAGCCCCGTTTCAGGGTTGAGAAAGTTCCATTCGCCCCGCATTCCGACCCGGCGGTGCCGCCATTCGAAAAACGCCGTGAATCCGGTGCCGAATTCATGCGTAATCGACGCCTCGCTTCTGAAGACTTCCGATAGCAGGTTGATGGTGTCGGTGCGCAGCGCTGAGGTAAATGCCTCGCCCTGCTCCAACAGGCCGACCATGCCGAATTGCTCGATGTCGTGTTTGATTTCGAAAAACGCCTCTGTTCGGGGCGTCTTGCGGAAGATGAGGTCTGCTGCGACACCGGCTTTCCAGCGTTGGTCGTAAGTGCCGTATGCGGCGAATACCGAAGGCATGAACCGGGTGCTGAAGGCATTGGAGGTTTGAAGGTCCAAACGGAAGCGGTTGCCTTCGGTGGGGTTTTGGGTATAGGCTGACCACCACGCCCCCACTTCAAGGGGGCCCGCCAGCACAAAGCCCGAGCCGAGGAAGTATCCGGCGCTTTTGACGAACCGCCATTGGGGGAGGGACATGACGGAGTCGGTCATTTCGAAAATACCGGCTTCGGTGTCCAACAAAGGCACCGTCCGCATGCGGTTCCACTCGGCATCGGTTCGCAGGATGGCCAGCGAATCGAAGGTCATGCTGCGCCCTTTGGCGAGTGCGGTGTCTTGGCTGGCTTCAGACCAGCGTTGCTCAGAAATGGAGCTCGTACGACGGAGGTAGGCCCCGAACGACCGTTTGGCGATGCTCATGTCGAACACCACTGAGTCGGCCTCGAGCATCCATCGGCTTTTTCCATTGTCCCCAGGGACCATCCGGTAGGATTGGGACCATTGCATGCCCCGGACAAAATTGATGTTCGCCGATTGGCTCAGTTGTGCTTCCACACGCGCCAACGCCATGGTCAAGGTGTCCACCCACATTTCCCCCTCAAAGGTCATTTCGCCTTTTCGGCGCGGCATAAACGCCATGTGAAAGGTGCTGCGCCCGTGGTAATCAAGGGTGTCGAGGATGTAGAATCGATAATGCGCATTGGCCCGGTCGTGCATTGGTGAAGTGAACACCCGATCGAGCATCAGCAACTGGTTATCGTAGAGGTTGATTTCCGGAAAACGGCTGTTCATGGAAGCCGCAGCCAGGTCCCCGCCCGAACCGAAATCACCGCTGACTTGGGAGGCCAGCACGTGGGTGGTTTTTCGCTTGGGCTGCGTTTGCCATTCCTCATCCGCGATGATTTCTCCAAACACCACAGGCAAGGCGCTTCGGTTGTCGTCGTGGTGCATGTAGTCAAACACGAACCCAAACGGTCCCCAATACCACGCGTCGGCTTGGTCCGCTTCAATGTCATTGAAGTCGACTTCAATCCGGGTGTGGGTGCGCTGCCAACCAGCGGACAACGTGGCGGGGTTATTCGAAGGCTTGGCTTCGATGATGCGCTGCATGAGTGGTTTCGCCGGATTTTCTTCTTTTCGATTGGGCCGCACTTCTGCTGCCCCAAGGTCAAAGGCTCGCGGTTCCAGACTGATGTTGATCTGTTGAGAGATGCCGCGGACCACGGCAAATGATTGGGAGGCATACCCCAGAAACGTCACCGACAAGCGGCCTGGACGGTCAGCAGTTGCGAGGGTGTATTGGCCTTGTGCATCCGTCATGGTGCCGTTTTCTCCCGATCCAAGGACGACGTTGACATACGGCAGGGCCTCGCCCGTGAGGGCGTCGAACACCCGTCCACGCACCTCCGTAACCTGCGCAGAGCTCACAGCTGTGGTGAGCACGAGGGCTGCGAAAGCCGACGCCAGGCGAAGTGCAGGGTTACGCATCTGCACGCTTGCGGTAGACGCGTTTTGCGATGAGAATGCTAAACTCGTACAACACGAGCACAGGCAGCGAAACCAGTACTTGGCTGGTGACGTCCGGCGGCGTGATGAGGGCACTCAGAATGAGGATGGCGACCAGTGAGTGCCTACGGTATGTTTTCAAGATATCCGGTGTGAGGAGCCCGGCACGGCTGAGGAAGTATACCACCACAGGAAGCTGAAAGACCAGTCCGGAGGCCAACGTGATCGAGGCGACCGTTTTCATGTACGACATCACCGAAATCCGTGATTGGACATCCCCCAGCTCGTAGTTCCCAAGGAACTGTAGAGAAAGCGGTGCGATGACGTAGTAGCCAAAGCCCACACCCAGAAAGAACAGGATGGAGGAACTGAAGCCTATGCCGCGGGCCGATTGCCGCTCGCTTTCCTTGAGCGCGGGACGCACAAACAACCAGCCTTGCCAAAAGACCAAGGGGAAGGCCGCAATAAATCCAGCGATGGCCGACACCAGGATGTGGGTGGTAAAGTTGCCCAGCATGGTGGTGTTTATCAGCTCGTAGTTGATGCTGTCAACGCACAAAGCCTCACCTGCTCCGACCCATTCAGAGAGTTGGCACCACGCACGAAAGGTGATGAAATCCACGTGACGCGGCCCGAAGAGTACCACGTCGAACAACCAGTCCTTGGCCAAAAACAGGCCAATGCCACCAGCGACGACAAAAAACGCCGCGTAGAAGAGCCGCTTGCGCAATTCTTCCAAGTGGTCCAAGAAACCCATTTCGACATCTTGGGTGGGCTGGTCGTCCAGTTGGTCCATAGGCATGGAGCAAAATTAGCCTTAAATGATGCCTTCTTTGATGAGGTCGTGCAGGTGAACCATCCCCGCATACGCGCCGTCTTTGGTCACGATGATCTGTGAAATGGCGTGCTGCTCAAGGATGTGCAATGCATGCACGGCAAGGTGTTCAGATTCCAGCGTTTTCGGCGCCGATGACATGAGCGCTGAGGCTGTGGTATTGGGCTGTTGCGGGGCCTCGAGGTGTCGCCGCAAATCGCCGTCGGTGATGATGCCAACAATCCGATCGGAGTCCAGCACGGCTGTGGCACCGCACCGTCCTTGGCTCATCTGAAGGACCACTTCTGCCAGCGGGGAATCCGGCCTTACCTGCGGCGTGCGGGCCGGATCGAGCACATCACCAACGCGGGTGTACAAGCGCTTGCCCAACGCACCGCCGGGGTGCATCTCGGCAAAGTCTTCCGCTTTGAATCCCCGCGCATCCATCAAGCACGTGGCGAGCGCATCGCCCATGGCCATCTGGGCCGCAGTGCTGGAGGTCGGGGCCAAGTCCAAAGGGCACGCCTCCTTGGATACGGTGGTGTCCAAGATGTAATCCGCTTGCTGTGCCAGGTGAGATGATCGGTTTCCGACCATTCCAATCAATGGGATGCTGCGGCTCTTGATGAGGGGGGTGAGTGCTTTGATTTCGGGCGAGTTGCCGCTTTTGGAGATGCACAGTACGACATCATCGCTTTGGACCAAACCGAGGTCCCCGTGAATGGCGTCAGCGGCGTGCATGAAAACTGCCGGTGTTCCGGTGGAATTGAACGTTGCTACCAATTTTTGGGCGATGATGGCGCTTTTGCCAATCCCGGTCATGATGACCCGCCCGGGGCGGTCCAAGATGAGCTGCCCAACGGCTTCGAAGGCACCATCGAGTTGCCCCACCAATTGTGCGATGGCTTGACTCTCGAGTTCAAGGGTTCGGGTCGCCCGTTCTATCCAATTCATAACATACCAAAAATAAAACCGTGGATTTTCGCCTCTCGCTCATGGATTCCGCGTCGAGCGAGCGAGAAAACAACGTATCTTTAGTTAGCGCAAAGTTACGCTTTTCGCCCGGCTTAGGTCGGAACCAAACGTCTGATTGATGAGTACACTAGAACTGACGCCCGCGAAGGCGCTCAAGCATTTTTTTGGATTCGATGAATTCAAAGGAGAGCAGGAGCAAGTGGTGCAAAGCGTCCTAGATGGAAATGATGCCTTTGTCATCATGCCCACAGGAGGCGGCAAGTCCATGTGCTATCAGTTGCCGGCGTTGATGATGGAAGGAACGGCCATTGTCGTCTCTCCGCTCATTGCACTAATGAAAAACCAAGTGGACGCCATCCGCGGCCATCACGAAGGGGACTCCATTGCGCACTTCCTGAATTCCAGTTTATCCAAAGCTGAAGCGGCTCAAGTTCGTGAGGACGTCAGTACCGGTTTGACCAAATTGCTGTACGTCGCCCCGGAGAGCCTTACCAAGGAGGACAACATCAATTTCTTGCGCAGCGTGCGCATCAGCTTTGTTGCGGTGGACGAAGCCCACTGCATTTCCGAATGGGGGCACGACTTCCGCCCTGAATACCGGCGTATCCGTACCATCGTCAATAAAATTGCCGAGGTGCCCATCATCGCCCTCACGGCGACGGCCACGCCGAAGGTTCAAGCGGACATCCAGAAGAACCTCGGCATGAAGGACGCCCGACTCTTCAAGGCGTCGTTTAACCGTGAAAACCTGTTTTACGAAGTCCGCCCGAAAAAGGACGCGCTGAAGCAAATTGTGCGCCATGCTAAGACCAATGTTGGCAAGAGCGGAATCGTCTATTGCTTGAGCCGCAAGAAGGTAGAAGAGATTGCGGAGGTCTTGCGCGTGAACGGCATCAAGGCCTTGGGATACCATGCGGGCATGGACGCAAGCCAGCGCAGCCGCATCCAGGATCAATTCTTGATGCAGGATGTGGACGTCATCGTGGCGACCATCGCATTCGGAATGGGCATCGATAAGCCGGACGTCAGGTATGTCATTCACTACGACATGCCGAAGTCCCTGGAGAGCTATTACCAAGAGACGGGTCGCGCCGGACGGGACGGTGGTGAAGGCCATTGCATCGCATTCTACAGCCACCGGGATATTGAGAAACTGGAGAAATTCCTTCAGGGGAAGCCGCTGGCTGAACAAGAGATTGGGGCCCAACTTCTACAGGAAGTGATGGCGTATGCTGAGACGTCCATGAGCCGTCGAAAATTCCTCTTGCACTACTTCGGTGAGGCCTTCGACGAAGTCAATGGCCCGGGCGCACAGAACTGCGACAATATGGCCAACCCGCCCAAGTTACGGGACGGTCAGGAAGAGGTGCACCTCATTTTGAGTGCAATCCTGGAGCACAAACAGACTTTCCGAGCTCCGTTCTACACGGGCATGCTCTGCGGCCAAGAAAACCGCGAAATCCAAGACTACAAAGGCACCACGAGCCCGTTCTGGAAACGTGGCGAGGAGCACGACGAAAAGCATTGGAATGGCATCATCCGGCAAATGCTCGTGCTCGGGTTGTTGCGCAAGGAGGTGGAAACGTTCGGCGTGTTGAAGATCACCGACCACGGCATGGAGTTCTTGACCCAGCCTCGCCCGGTGATGGTAGCTGAGGAGCGGGATTACTCTGATGTCGACGCCATGGACAGCATGAGCCAAACGCGTTCGAGCCAAGGTGGAGCTACCGACGTGAAATTGCGCGACATGCTCAAGGCGTTGCGCAAGGAGGTTGCCGATGAAGAATCCCTCCCGCCGTACGTAATTTTCCAAGACGTCAGCCTGGACGAGATGGCCATTCACTACCCACTGAATGAAGATGAGCTCTTGCGCATTACTGGCGTGGGATCGGGCAAGGCCAAGAAATACGGCACACCATTCCTGAAGTTGATTGCCGATTACGTGCAAGAGGAGGGCATCGAACGTGCAGAGGACCTCTTGGTCCGTTCGACCAGTGCTCGGTCTTCATCAAAAGTCCACATCATCCAGCGCATCGACCGCCAGATTGACCTTGCTGACATCGCCCGGGACCTGAATTTGAAGTTGGAAGACGTGCTCAATGAGATTGAAAACATCGTTTCGGCAGGCACCAAGGTTAATTTGGATTATGTCATCAACAAGACGTTGGACGAAGAGAGCTTGGAGGAACTGTTCGATTTCTTGAAGGAGAGCGAAGACGAAGGATCAGAGGAGTTAATTTCCGAATGGAACGACGTCTACGGCGAGGAGGAATTGCGGATGGCCCGCATCAAATTCCTGAGCGAGTACGCTAACTGACCGCGCTACGGATTTAGGTCATTCCAAGACCGAAGAATCAACCGCCCTGCCGCGAAGAGCATAAACAATCCAAAAATCAACCGAACCACGGATGGATTGATGCGCAGGGTCCATTTGCTCCCCATCCAAGCACCCAAAACAAACGTCAACGCGAGGATGCCCGCATACTCCAACTGAATCTGCCCGGCTTTGTAATAGCTCATTACCGAGAGTATGCCAATGGGCGGAATCATCATTGCGAGGGATGTGCCCTGCGCCATGTGCTGGTTGAGCCCCAATCCGAAGACCAAGGCAGGGACGATGATGATGCCGCCGCCAATGCCCACAAAGCCGCTGGCGATGCCGGCGAGCAGTCCGATGCAGAGCAGTAAAAGGAGGGTTTGAATGTCCATGGATTAGAAATCGAGTTGAAGGCTGAGGTTGAAAACACGGTCTTGCCAACGTCCGTCGTCGACGCCCCAGCTCCAATCGGCACGCAGCCAGTACCCCAACACCTTGCCCCGAAATCCGAAGCCCGTGCCCCAGATCACTGGCTCACGGTTGTTGTCAATGGTGACCGTGATGGGATTTTGTGTGACCGTCACTTGGTTGAAGGTGTTGGCGTTGTCGTACGGGTGCTTACCGTTCCAGGCTGAACCCACATCGAAGAACCCGATGCATTGCAGGGTTTGCAGCAATTCGGTGTCGACTGGTCGCGAGCTGAGTGTGCTCCAGAGTGGAATGCGCAACTCGCTATTGAAAAGCGCCATGTGCGATCCGTTTCGCGCGTTGGCGTTGAAGCCGCGAAGGGGTGCGAGGCGGGTTTGGTATGCGTAATTAATGCTCGGATCAATCGGCGACTGCGCATTGGCGATAAGAGACAAAGTGTTGTCGACGCCGCCCACCATGTGTAAGAGCCGTTGCGCGCCGATGGACCAATCTGCGGCCAGCCGATTCGCCCAAATAACGTTGCGCCACAGCGGCTTGTACGCGCGCACATCGAATCCTACTGAACCGAATGTGGCTTCCGATTCGTTGGGGTTGACGTAGTACTCCGCCCAGATGCGGTAGCGCGTGCCTTCGGGGATGTTCATCATCCGCTCACGGGTGTTGTCGAAGACGTAAGCGACCAATGCACCGGCTTGCCCAGCGAATTGGGTGGGTTTGGTCAAATTGAACGCGTCGGTTGACAGCGGGGTAATGCGGTCCAGCCGGTAGACCCCCTGCAGCCGAATGCTGCGCACCTCATCGAGTGCGTACTTCCACTGGCGGCGGAGCAGGTGGATGTGGGTGCGTACGTAGGTTTGGTTGTTTTCGATGCCTTGCGTGACCCCTTGCCGTTCGATCATCCACGTTTTGTCCCACCGTCCAGTGAGGTCGGAGTATGCGAACAGGTACCGGCTGTTTTCAAGGGAGCCGGCCAAACGGAATCCCGCGGTAAACCGTCGGTTTTCGAACAAATCGGCGATGGAGATTTGGGACAGCCCACCGAGGCCTGGCTGCACGGCGATGTTGCCGCTGTAGGCTTGATAGAACGTGGACCCGAACGAGTTATCCAATTGACCTGTGATGGATTCAATGGCGTAATTCAGTCGGTAATTGCGGGGTTTGGGTAGGTTGAACGGGACCCATTCTTCAGCGAGGCTTTCGGTGCTTTCCGTTTCCGCGGAGGGTTCTACTTGTTCCTTGTCGCCGCTCGACCACGGACCGAAAGTGTAATCGCGAAAATCGGCTTCAGTCGGTCCCGGAGTCCAATCCCAATCGAGCTGAACATCCGATGCCTTAACGCCGGTCGCACCGCCGGGCTCGATGTCTTGCCAATCCTCCTTGTTCTCACTCGTTTCCACCCAGAATGGATGCCCGGCAATGAGGTGGGCGAATCCGGCGCAATTTCGAGTGGGGATCCACTGGAAATGCGATACGGGCTGGTCCAATGTTGCCGCCAATCGCTGCTGGGTAAACCACCGGTAGTGGATGGTGGTGTCGATGTACGCCACAGCGCTATCCCGCCAGGAAGTCCACCGTTCTTGTGAGCCATTTTCCAGTTCAACGAGGAAGGTAACGTAATCATCAGACTGGACTTGGGGGAAGCGCTCGTCCCGTTCCGGTGTTTCCACCCAATGAATGAGTTGGGGCACGTCCTCCGCCCACTGCAAAGCGAACAGGTCGTGATTGGGATTCATGGGTTCTCCCAATACGAATTCGCGTTTGAGGCTCACACCGGGTCGATTGGAAGCGAACCAGATGGTGCTGCCGTCCGCACTGAAAACCGGGTTCAAGTCGTCGTACGGATCGCTCCACAACGCGGTGTGGTTGTTCCCGAGGATTTGGTATTGGTAGAGGTCGGATTGTCCGTCCTTGACTCCGCTCCAAATCATGGACATGCCGTCTGGGGCATAGGCCATTGACAGGATTTTATCGATGCGAAAGACTTCTTTTTCGACCGATTCAAATGAGGTTAAATCCACGGAGTAGATCAAATTCCTTGAGCCCTGTTCGAGGGCGTAGGTCAGGACGTTGCCGTTCGGATGCCAAGCGATGGCAGGCAGCGTGCGGTCTTGGATGCGGTCGATCTTGTGGCCATGGCGCCCTACCCGCCGCACTTCACCGGTGGAGCGGTCTCCCACCCACACTTCCAACTGCCCTCTTTCGTCCCGTGCCCAGGCGTACCGATTGCCATCGGGGTGTACCGTGAGCGCTCGGTAATCCACGTTGGGTTGGATGGGCAGGTGGAGTAAACCGGTGTTGTGGCGGGCCTTTCGCCGGTCTTTTCGCGTCGCCAGAGCAGGAAATTCTTCGGCGGGCCCGGCAGCGTCGAGGTGGTAGCGGCTCGCCT
>DJYV01000133.1 GCA_002448555.1 Flavobacteriales bacterium UBA6969 | reverse complement strand
GCACCGCATCGCACTATGGCGTCTCCGAAGCGGAGGCAGCATACCTTGTCATCAACGACCGAATCGACAACAAGCTCTACGAAGCTGGGGGCATCACCATCCGGTTTAAAAATGGGGCCAAGGCCGACTTTGCAGACGCCTCCGACCAGCTGAGCCGGGAAATCCTGATGCGCACGGTGGCGAAGTCGTTCGTCTGTTATCCGAAAGAATTAGGCCGCGCCTGAGGCTCACTCCAACTCGACGCCCTCGGCGTTGTAGAGGTGGAATTCCAAAATCTCCATGGACGAGTTGGACTCGACGTGGATCTTGATGCCGTGGGTGCGTTGCCACTGGCGAAGGATGCTGTTGAACCAGCCTTGCTTAATGTAGGCTTCGATGATGGGGTGCATCATCACGGTTAAGCGCTTGTGTGCCTCCTTTTCTATGGCCTGGTGAATGGCCGATTCGATGGTATCAGTGATGAGAATGGACGCTTGAACAGCACCCGTTCCTTGGCACGTCGGGCAGGCCTCAGAGGTCTTCATATCGGCCACAGGGCGCACGCGCTGCCGCGTCATTTCCACAACCCCAAAGCGGCTGGGTGCAAGGATGTTGTGCTTCGCTTTGTCACCTTTCATCGCCTCTTTCATCGCCGTCGTGAGCTCCTTGTTGTGCTCACGCTTGGCCATGTCGATGAAGTCAATGCAAATGATGCCACCCATGTCCCGCAACCGCAAGATGCGGGCAATTTCTTTGCAGCATTCGAGGTTGGTTTGCAAGGCGTTCTCCTCTTGGTCCTTGGCCCCAGCCTTTCTTCCTCCGCTGTTGACGTCGATGACGTGCATGGCTTCAGTTTGTTCGACAATCAAGTACGCCCCGCTGCGCAGGTTAACTTGTTTGCCAAACGTTGCCTTGATCTGGCGATGAATGGACAGGGTGTTGAACAGGTCTTTGTCCCGGGTGACTTTGACCATGTCGATTTTCTTGGAGCCGATGCTCTGCAAATAGCTTTTGACTTCATCGCCCAATCGGTCGTCGTTGACCCGAATGCCCGTGAAATCCGGCGTCAGGACATCGCGCAAAACCGCATTGGTTTTGTTCAACTCGCCCAAGACACGCTTGCCCGGCTTCGCGTTGCGGAGCTTCTTGTGCATGATGCCCCACCGCGTCACCAAATCCTCTAGATCAGCGTGCAAATCCGCCGCGCCTTTGTTCTCAGCCACAGTTCGGATGATGATGCCAAACCCCGGAGGACGAATGCTCTGCATCAGGCGCTTCAAACGTTTCCGCTCTTCCTCGCTCTTGATGCGTCCCGATAGCGAGACCTTATCGCTGAAGGGTACCAGAACGATGTACCGTCCAGGCAGCGTTACTTCGGCCGTCAGGCGAGGTCCCTTCGAACTGATGGGCTCTTTGGCCACTTGAACCAACACCAATTGAGAAGCCGAAACTTCGTCCTTGATCTTGCCTTTCTTGTCGATTTCGGACTCTTTCTTGAAGTTGCCCAAGTCCGGCACCGGCTGCTTGCCTTGCATGGCCCGCTTGAGGTACTTCTGCTGGGTTCGGTAATGCGGACCCAAATCCAGGTAATGCAAAAAGGCATCGCGGTCGTGCCCCACATCAACAAATGCCGCGTTGAGGCTGGGCAATACTTTTCTGACTCGGCCCAAGAATATATCCCCAACCAAGTACGCTTTGTCTCCGGAATCGCGGTGCAACTCGACGAGCTGCCCGTCCTCTAACAAAGCTATCTCCACCTTTCCTGGGGTGGAGTTAATGACCAATTCTTTGCTCACGCAGGAATCGGATTAGCGCAAAGAAGCAGTGCATTCACCGGGGAAAATCCCCGGCGAACCCTTACTTCTTCTTGTGACGATTTTTGCGCAATCGCTTCTTCCGCTTGTGGGTCGCCATCTTATGTCGCTTGCGTTTTTTACCGCTTGGCATGATAAAGGGGGTTTATTCGTTTGTTCCGGCAGGTGTGCCGAATTCTAATCGTGTGATGAAATCCTGTACGCGATTGGCCACCACGGTGTCCGGGGCGTAAGGTAGGTATTCGTTGTAGCGGATGAGCGCCGCTTCTGTTTTGCCCATTGCCTCATAGCAGCGCGCCGTGAAGAACAGACCGTTCGCATAGGTCGAATCTTCGCCCATGACGGTTTCAAAACCGACAACTGCGCGGTCATAGGCGCCTTCCTCCATGTCTAACATCGCCAATTGCCATGTGGCCTCGAGGTGACCAGGCTCTAAAGTGAGGGCCTCCGAGAAGCGCTCGCGGGCCTTATCGAGTTGGCCGCTTTGGATGCCAAAAATGCCCAGCCAAACCACCGCGTCTACGTTGGGCGGATCGGATTCGGCGAGGGCGCGCAGTGCGAGGATGCCCTCCATGGGGTTCTCGCCTGACACTTTTTGTACGGCAGCTTCCACGGGATCGTCCGTCGCAACCGCTTCTGTGGGCAGCGCTGTGAGCTGCTCCGCATCTGCGGACTTGCGCGGCAACCACAGTACGATGGCCACCAAGGCCACACCCACTGCAATGGTCAAACCGATACCCGTCTGGCGATTCATGGACTTAGTCGACTTTGACTTGCGTCTTTACGTTCTCGACAAAATCCTTCGCTGGCTTGAACGATGGGATGTTGTGCGCGGGAATCTGGATGGACTTTTTGGCCAAAATGTTTCGGCCCGTCTTCGCCGCACGCGTCTTGATAACAAAGCTACCAAAGCCGCGCAAGTACACATTTTCACCTCCTTCCAAACTGTCACGTACTGAGCGCATGAATGCCTCTACCGTTGATTGAACGTCGTGTTTTTCCATACCGGTCTCCTCTGCAATCCGGTTTACGATATCCGCTTTGGTCATCTTACTTGCTAGGTTTGTCTCTCTGTTAGAACTGATATTACCCTGAAAAAGGGGTGCAAAAATAGGGCTATTCCGTTGAAAACGAAAAAGGTGATGCAAGAGAAATTGGAAGGCATGAACGCAGCCAGTTGGGCGGAAGGGCGGCATGCGCTGATCCGATGGTACCAAGACCACCAACGCGCACTGCCTTGGCGGGAATCGCCGGACCCTTACACCGTCTGGCTCTGCGAAATCATCATGCAGCAAACCCGCATCCACCAGGGGTTGAAGTACTGGAATACGTTTATTAACACCTGGACAGATGTCCACGCCCTCGCTGCAGCACCGTTGGACGACGTCCTCAAAGCATGGCAAGGACTGGGCTACTACAGCCGGGCGCGCAACCTTCACCGAGCGGCTCAGGCCATCGCGTTTGAGCGCGGAGGCGTATTTCCAGAGACCGCCGAAGCGTGGAAAGCAATTCCCGGTGTGGGACCCTATACGGCTGCTGCCATTGCGTCCATTTGCTTCAACGAGCCCGTAGCAGCTATCGACGGAAACGTGCTCCGGGTCATCAGCCGGTACCGGGACATCCAAGACCCCATCGACCGGCCCATCGGACGGAAACAGGTGGCGGCGTTCGCAACGGAGTGGATCCATCCGACCAAAGCCGGAACCCACAACCAAGCGGTGATGGAACTGGGGGCCCTCATTTGCAAGCCCACATCCCCACTGTGTTCCGCGTGTCCGCTCGAATCCACCTGCCTCAACGCGCAATCCGATTCAAGTGGAACGCCAGTCCCTCCCGTCAAGCAAGGCAAAACCAAAGTCAAATCGGTTCAGCTGGTCTTCAATGTGGTCACCAACGGCGCTCACGTATGGATGCGCCAACGCCCTGCGGAAGGGATTTGGGGTAGGCTGTGGGAATTTCCCAGCCAAGAGCGACCGCTGGAATCTGAACTACCCGCAGTTCCTCCGACTGAAGCCAACTTCTCGTCGACCGCCGTCCGAAGCCGCAGCGTGTGGGGTGAACCCTTCGAACACATCCTTTCGCACCGTCGACTTCTATGCCGCTTCGTCATCTGGCACATCGACGGGGCTCCCGACCTCAAAGACGGCGTATGGATGCCTTGGTCAGAAGCCGAGTCCAAGGCCCGTCCCCGCGCAATCGACCGGTGTTGGGAGCGTCTTGAAAAATCCTGCTCGGCATTGGGCAATCCATAGCACAGCGTTCCATACTTTTGAAAGATGGCAGGAATTAATAAAGCAATCCTTGTAGGCAACTTGGGCAAGGATCCCGAAATGCGCTACACCCCCAACGGTGTGGCTGTTTGCTCATTCCCGATGGCAACGTCGGAGACATACAAAGACCGCAAAACCGGCGAACGCGTTACCCAGACTGAATGGCACAACATCGTCATTTGGCGCGGCATGGCGGAAACCGCTGAAAAATACCTGCGCAAAGGCTCGCAGGTCTACATCGAAGGCAAAATCAAAACCCGCTCTTGGGAGGACCAGCAGGGCCAGAAACGCTACACCACCGAAGTCGTGGCCGACGTGATGCAATTGCTCGATCGCCCGAATTCATCCGGAGGAGTGGCCCAGCCAACGCAGGCCTCTGCGCAACCAGCAGCGCAACCAGCAGCTCAGGCGCAGCCCGCTGATCCCGCAGAGCGCGGTCCCCACAGCGCGGACGACCTGCCCTTCTAACCGGAAAGCGACTTCGTGGAGCCCGACTTATTTTCCATTCTTCTTACAGCTGACGCCGGCGGTGCCATGACTTGGGTGCCCTTTCTGATCATTGCGGGGCTGCTGTTGCTTAGTGCACTAGTCTCCGGCTCTGAAGTGGCGTTTTTCAGCCTAACGCCGGCCGACATTCAAGAACTCGAAACGGCACAAGAAGCCGAACAATCAGCCGCGGCCGAACGTGTCATTGATCTGCTCAAAAAACCCGATCCAGACCGAGCACCACGCCATTTGCTGGCGACCATTTTGGTCCTCAATAACCTGACCAACATCATCATCATTTTGATTTCGACGGTAGCGATGGAACGCCTGTTTCCTGTCAATTCACTTGAACCATGGGTATACTGGACCTTGCACATTGGGGCTGTTACTTTCCTCATTGTACTCTTCGGCGAGGTGGTTCCCAAAGTTTACGCCACCAACAACCGGTTGCAGTTTGCCCAGTTCATGTCTGGGCCCCTTGTTGTTGGACGGCAAGTGCTGACACCGGTATGGAAACCGCTGGTGCGACTTGGCAATTGGATAAGCAAGGGCGTGGATGTACCCAATGCCGACCTCTCCGCCTCGGACCTCGAGCAAGTGCTGCAATTGACTGCCGACGACGAGCGCACAGATGAAGAGCAGCGCATCCTCGAAGGCATCGCCGCCCTCGGCACCAAGGACGCTAAGCAGGTCATGACCGCGCGCACCGATATGGAGTCGGTCAGTTCAGAGGAGGAGTGGGAGCAACTGCGCGCCCAGATTGTCGAATCAGGCTACTCCCGCATCCCCGTCCATAGCGGTTCGCAGGACGAAATCGTTGGCATCCTTCATATCAAGGACCTGCTTCCCCACCTGACCGAATCCGAAGTGACCTGGATGGAGCTCATCCGTCCGGTGTACTTCGTTCCGGAAAACAAAAAAATCGACGACCTGATGCGCGAATTCCAAGAACGGAAAACGCACATCGCCATCGTCGTGGACGAATACGGTGGGACAAGTGGCATCATTACCCTCGAGGACGTCATGGAGGAAATCGTTGGGGAAATCGCCGACGAGTTCGACGCGGAAGAAATCGCTTACTCCCGGTTAGATGAACGCACGTTCATCATTGAAGCCAAAACTGCCTTGATCGACGTATACCGCATTTTGAGCATTCCCGACGAACCTTGGGAAGCCGCGAAAGGGGAAAGCGATACCCTCGGCGGGTTCATCACCGAACAAACGGGCCGGATTTTGCGCAACGGTGAAGGCTTGACGTTTGAAGGGGTCGAAATGAAAATTGACGCCGCCACCCCGCGCAAGCTGCTGCGCGTCAAGCTCGTGCTCCCCGAAAGCGCCGCTGATGAGTAAGGGGTACAGCATCGGATTCACCCTGCTGATCGCATGGGCCTTGTTGCCCGGATGCGACAATCCGCCCGTGCCTAAACCCCGGGGGTACCACCGAATCGAATTCCCTGCTTTCGAGTATGCGGCGTATGCCCATCCGTGCGGCGTTTCGTTTGAAGTGCCCGTGTACAGCAAAATCGAACGCATAGAAGGGGGCGCACCAGAAACTGGCATCTGCTGGTTCAACTGCGCATTTCCGCGGTTTTCGGCCAAACTCCACTGCACCTTGATGCCGGTAGCCGACGAGGCGCAATTTGCCTCGCTTGTCGAAGATGCGAATCAAATGGTCTTTTCCCATGAAATGAAAGCCGCAGGGATTCGCACCCAACAGTTTGACTTTACAGAACGGCGCGTCAGCGGGGTGATGTACAATTTGCAAGGCCCGGTGGCCAGTCCCATTCAGTTTTTTGCCACCGACAGCGTGGCGCATTTCCTGCGCGGAAGCCTGTACTTCGACCAT
>DJYV01000087.1:3121-10070 GCA_002448555.1 Flavobacteriales bacterium UBA6969 | reverse complement strand
GGGAGCGCGCTGTACGGAGCACCCAAGCCAAACACTCCAGCACCGTGCGTTGGACGTTGCGACCGCGGTGGCTGCCGAGTTTCAAGCAACGCGCCTCCGTCCCTTCGTGCGTGGCCAAAGCGATCCAGATGGTGCCCACCGGCTTATCCGGCGTGCCACCGCCGGGACCGGCGATTCCCGACGCCGCGAGGGCGTACGTGGTTCCCATGCGCTGCCGGGCGCCCTCGGCCATCGCTGTCACTACCGATTCGCTGACGGCGCCGTCCCGTTCGATATCCGATGCATTCACCCCCAGCGCATTGACCTTGACGGCATTGGCATAGGCCACCACAGTGCCCTCAAACATTGCGCTCGAACCGGCCACCGATGTCACGGCAGCCGCCATGGCGCCGCCGGTGCACGATTCCGCAGTCGTCAGCGTCTCTCCCCGTTGCGTCAGCAATTCGACCAACGCCGCCGCCACCGACGTATCCCCATCGGCCACCACATGCTCTCCAGCCAAGCTCAAAAATGTCTCCATCGCAGCGTCTACCCGCCGTTGGGCGTCCCCTTCGCCGGTAGAAACCGCCGAGAGCCGGACCCGTACCTGACCCGGTGCAGGCAAATAGGCAATGCTCACCCCATTTTGCGCCAAGCCCTCTTCCCAATCGTGTACGATTTTGCTCAAATAGCTCTCCCCGATACCCTGCGTAAGTACCGTTCGGTGGTACCGGGTCGGAAGTTCCCATTTGGCTAACACACGCGGCATCACCTCTTCCTCCACCAGTCCTTTCATTTCGTAGGGCACCCCGGGCATACTGATCACCACCTGCGATCGACCATCCCGTGACGCCTCAAACCACATGCCCATGGCCGTGCCCCGCGGATTGGGCAGGACCGTGCACCCGTCTGGCAGCATCGCTTGGGCTTCGTTCACCCCAAGCATGGGCAAGCCGCGACCGTGAAACCAAGCTGAAATGCGCTGAATCACCTCGTCGTTCATCTGCAGCTCCATCCCGAAGTAATTCGCCAGCGTCTGCTTGGTAATGTCATCCCGCGTCGGCCCCAAACCACCCGTCATCAAAACCAAATCCACGCGCGCACGCGCTTCATCCAAGGCGGCCACAATTTCTTCTGCGTTATCCGAAATCGAAGTAATCCGACGCAACGCGATGCCGTACGTGGCGAACACCTCCCCCATCCAAGCGGAATTCGTATCCACCGTCTGGCCCAACAACAACTCGTCGCCCACCGTGATCACTTCTGCTAGCATACCGCGAAAATAGCATCCGAAATCGGGTACAAAAAAAGTCCCCCACCCAATGGGCAAGGGACTTTCTATCAAATGCTCTTTGCTTTATTGGATCGCCAAGCGCACCACGGCTTGGTGATCGCCTTGGGCGATGTTCACCAAGTAAATTCCCGGTGCCCAGTCGCTGGTCTCGATGCGCTCCACCAATGCGGACGTCTGCATGGAGAGAACGCGCTTCCCGGTCATGCTCCAGACATCAATCTGGTGCGCGCCTGGGCGGTTGATGACCAATTCCACCTGGTCGTCTGCAGGGTTGGGATACAATGCGATGTCGTTCAGGTCGATGGGCTCGGCAACGCCGACCCAATCTTCGTACTCCAATTCAATGCAGTCGCCCAAATCCTCCGCCGGAATGCGCAAGTGAACGATGTCATTGATGTCTGCTGGATCTTCGTCACCACGGACGTGCAAACCAGGCTCAAAATCGCGCTGGTAAATAATCTCGAGCTGACCATTGACTACGTCTGGTGCAATGGAGCCAAATACCGCTTCGTAGCCATCGAAATCTTCGTCCGGAGTCAAATCACAGGCTTCATCGGCGTTCCACGTCATGCCGCCATCAGTGGAATGCACCAAGAACTGGTGGCGGTAGTTCTGCGCACCGGTGGAGAAACTCTCCATGATGGCCGAGTACGTCACGTACAGGTTGCCGGCGGCATCTGATCCAATGGATGGGAAACCTGCGCAACCAACATAGTACAATGCGATTTCGTCAAAGTCCAATGTTCCGCTCTCGTCGTAGTCGAACGAGTAGCCAATGATTTGAGCGCTGTCGGGGCCCATGGATTCGTTCCAGTACGCCAATCCGTTGGTCCCGGGGAAGTAGCTCGTGGTGCCGTCTATGGTGTCGGCGTCCATGTAGTACATGCTGCCGTAAGAGACGTGCACTTGGCCATAGGTGTCAATGTGGACATCGCCGGCGCCGTCGGTGTTGAAGTACTCTTGGAAGAGGCCGTCCTCGTTGTAATCCTCCGCGTACTCCTCGCCCTCTGGCAATCCCATGTCGGCAACGTACAGATCCACCGGGAAGTCAATCAACAGCTGCTTTTCCCACGTATCGCCGTTGTCTTGAGAGATCATGACAAATGAATCTGCGAAGTCATTGAACGCCGCAAAGGCAACGGTATTGCCACGGGCGTGGATAGCGTAGGTATCGCCGCTGAAAGCCGCAAAGTTGGAACTATCCAAATCAGCGAAGCTGTAATCGATGACGTCCCAGGTGTCTCCGCCGTCTTGCGATCGGTAGTAGAGCATCGCACCGTCTTGGCCGTTGTGCACCAAACCGCCGTTGGCTGTTGGGGTGGTGACGCAAATGACGTGCAAGCTGTTGCCATCCTCACCACCGGCCGCCATGCGGGGCCACAACTTACCTACAGCGAGGTCGCTGGGAATGGTGGCTTCGCTCCAAACACCAGCACCGGCATCACGCCACGCCATGTGGAGCGGTGTATCGATGCCCGGGTGGCTGACAATCACCTCACGACCGCTAGCGGTGTGCACGATGGATGGCCATCCGATGCGGACGGACTCCACTCGTTCGTAGGCGATTTCGCCCCAAACAGTGCCGTCGTAGAAGTTGTAGCCGGTTCCTCGATCGCTGAATGGGGTCAATTCGAGGCTCATGGTCCAAGCGGCAGACACCGCATCTGCTCCACCGGCCATGCGGTCATCAATGGCAGCGTTCGACTGAAGGTCGTATTGGGTGTAGCCGATGACTTGGCGCTGAATGACCAGGTCGCGGTTTTGGACGTGTTCGATGTCCGTGTCCGATTGGCCCTGCAACGGCTGCTCAGGACGGTCCGAGAAGTCGGCAATGGCATGGGTTGGCATGGGCGCGGCCACACGCAATGCTGGCGTGAGCTGGGGCACATCTTCCAACAGGGATTGGCCTCCGGATTGGAGGGATTGTGCAAATCCAGTGAGTGCGATTGCTCCCACCATCAAGAGAACGAGGGTAAAATGCTTCATTTGGGTTGGTTTTGAGGTGAAAAAGTACCCCAAAGAACCCAAAATGTCCAATTCTTACGCCAATACTTGTGGTTAGGGGTTCGGGAAACGCGCCAGCACCGTCTCACGTCCCGTCACTGCCTCCTCCAATTCCACGCAGATTTCGCTTCCAACAGGCAGGAACACGTCGATGCGGGAACCGAATTTGATGAAGCCCACCTCATCGCCTTGGGCGAGGATTTGACCTTCGTTCATGTAGTGGCAAATGCGCCGGGCCACAGCGCCGGCAATTTGACGGAACAACACGGTGCCCTGCTCCCCTTCGATGACATGCGTGGTGCGTTCGTTTTCAGTGCTGCTCTTCGGGTGCCAAGCCACGAGGTACCTTCCGGGATGGTAACGGGCGGCTTTGACGGTTCCGGCGATGGGCGCCCATTGCACATGCACATTCAGCGGGCTCATGAAGATGCTCACTTGAATGCGCTGGTCCTTGAACCATTCCGGCTCGTGAACTTTTTCGATGACCACCACCTTGCCGTCACTGGGCGCGAGAATTTCCTTGGGATCCAAAGTACCGACCTCACGCATAGGCATGCGAAAGAAATTGACCACCAAGGCCAACACCACGGCCACACCAACACAAACGACGTAAAAGGCCCATTCCGGCAACCACGTGTGTGCGGCCGCAACAAGGCCTGAACCGAGCACCAAAACAAGAACCAATGTGGCAACTCCTTCTCTGTGAAACGTCATGGCAAAATGGCTTTCAAAGCAAACTCAAAGGGCAACAAAGATAGCAGGACAAAGTACACCGGCACCGTCAAGACAAAACCGTCAAACCGGTCCATCACGCCGCCGTGGCCGGGCATGATCGCCCCGGAATCCTTGAGGCCGTTGCGGCGTTTCCAGCTGCTTTCCAACAGATCTCCCGCAGTCCCAAGCACGGCGATCAATGGCCCCACCCAGAGCAACGCTGCGCCCCACAGGAAATACGCCACTACAGCCGCACAGGCTGCACCGCCGATCAGGCCTTCCCACGACTTACCCGGCGAAACGCTGGGCATGAGCTTGTGCCTTCCCAACGGTCTGCCGACGAAATACGCGCCCGTGTCTGCCGCCCAAATGGTGAAGACGAGGCTCAGAAGGACAGAAGGCTCGTACGCGCCGGAATGCTGCCAAAGCAGGCCGATAACCATGCACATCCACAACGCCACGAACGCTGCAAAGCCACACACCGTGGCGAGCGATGCACGCTTCGATCCCATTTTGAATTCACGCACCGCCATGATGGACACGAAGGCCCACAGCAACGCGTTGGTCCAAAGGCTGTAGTACACCAGCCCAATCACCAGCGCACCAAATACGGCGCCGGAGAGGCTGCGAACGAGGGTCTCATTCATGGCACAATGTTACGAATCCGAACCTAGGGATGCACCCGCGAGCAGCGATTCGGCGCGGGCAGCATCTTCTTCCTGAACAAGCAGCTCCACAAACCCAAACAGGTAACTGCTGTCGCGCTTGTTCAAGACAACGGCAGGGATGCCATGCTCTTCCAGCACCGCTCGGCGCAATTCAACTGCAGGAGGAAAACCGTCCGAATAGACGACTGTCCAGCCGTTCATTCTTCTCCGCTTTCGGGAGCGGGAGCGTCCTCTGTCTTCTCTTCAGCAGCGCCCGTGGCTTCGGGAGCCGCCGGTGCCTCGGGGCTGGGCAGCGCCGTTTCCGGCTTCTGGAACGGACGCGCGCCGAGGATACGTTCCACGTCTTCGCGGAAAATGACTTCGTTGGTCAACAGGGAATCCGCAAGCGCACTCAATTTGACAAAATTAGACTGCAATATTTCCTTGGCGCGGTCGTAGGCGCCTTCAATGATTTTACCAACCTCCTCGTCGATGATGCGCGAAGTTTCTTCTGAGTAGGGTTTGGTAAACATCTGGTCGCCACGGCTATCGTAGTAGCTGCGGTTCCCGATGCGTTCATTCAATCCATAAACGGAAACCATGGCATACGCCTGCTTGGTCACCTTCTCAAGGTCACTCAAAGCGCCGGTCGAGATCTTGTTGAAGACCAAGTCCTCAGCTGCGCGCCCGCCCAGTGCCGCACACATCTCATCGAGCATTTGCTCCGTGGTGGTGATTTGGCGCTCTTCCGGCAAGTACCAGGCTGCACCAAGCGACTGCCCACGTGGGACAATGCTCACCTTCACCAACGGAGAGGCGAATTCAACCAGCCAGCTGACCACGGCGTGGCCGGCTTCGTGGAAGGCAATGGTGCGCTTTTCTTCCTCGGAGATAATTTTTGTGCGCTTCTCCAAGCCGCCGATGATGCGGTCCACGGCATCCAAAAAGTCCTGGTGAATGACCTGATCACGGCCCTTGCGGGCCGCATACAAGGCCGCTTCGTTGCAAACGTTAGCAATATCAGCACCACTAAAACCAGGGGTCTGGCGCGAAAGGAAATCGATGTCGATGCTTTCGTCCACCTTAATCGGACGCAAGTGCACATCGAAAATCGCCTTGCGCTCGGTCAAGTCCGGCATGTCCACGTAAATCTGGCGGTCAAAGCGTCCGGCACGCATGAGGGCCTTATCCAAAATATCCGCACGGTTGGTCGCCGCGAGGATGATGACTCCGCTATTGGTGCCAAAGCCGTCCATCTCGGTGAGGAGCTGGTTGAGGGTGTTTTCTCGTTCGTCGTTTGATCCCATGCTCGCGTTCTTCCCGCGCGCCCGGCCAATGGCATCAATCTCATCGATGAAAACAATGGCTGGCGCCTTCTCCTTCGCCTGCTTGAACAAATCGCGCACCCTTGAAGCTCCGACCCCGACGAACATTTCGACGAAATCAGATCCGCTCAACGAGAAGAACGGCACCTGCGCCTCGCCGGCTACGGCCTTCGCAAGCAACGTTTTACCGGTACCGGGAGGGCCTACAAGCAAAGCGCCCTTGGGAATTTTGGCACCGAGATTGGTGTACTTTTCCGGTGCCTTGAGGAAGGCCACAATTTCTTCTAACTCTTCTTTTGCTCCGTCCAATCCGGCCACATCGCCGAAGTTGACATCCGTGCCTTTGCCTTTCTCAAACAACTGCGCCTTGGATTTGCCAATGTTGAAGATTTGACCGCCGCCACCACCGCCGCCGCCGAGGCGCCGCATCAACAGGACCCAAACCCCGATCATCAGCGCGAAGAAAACAACGTACGTCAGCATTTGCTGTCCCCACTCGTTGACCGGCTCGTACACATAAGTAAAGTCGTACGACTCAGACATGGTCTTTAGGTCTTCGAGGTACGCGTCTCCCGCGGGAACGTTCAACCAGTAGTCAGCTCCTTGGTACACAGTTTTGAGCAAGCCTTCTTCATCTTGCCCTTCTTCCAATGACTGACGCACTTCGTCTTTGAGGTAAACGCTGGCGCGCTGCCCATCAAAGACCAGGCGCTTCACCTGTCCGTCTTCAATTTTTTGCTTGAACTCTGTCCACTGAATCTCACTGCCGCCCTCACTGGTATTGAGCATGAGCATGGCCAATAGCATGACGCCAATGACCCCGTAAATCCAATAAAAATTCATGGAGGGCTTGTTGCCTCCTCCGCTGTTTGACGGTTGTCGTTTCTGGTCTTCCATGCTCTAACTCAAACTTCTTCGAGGGTATCAATGTTCGCATCTCCCCACAATTCTTCGAGGGCATAGCGCTGGCGGGCTTCCTCATGAAA
>DJYV01000087.1:0-2797 GCA_002448555.1 Flavobacteriales bacterium UBA6969 | reverse complement strand
ACGTGCACGACGATGTCACTGTAATCGAGGATGGCCCATTCGCCATTCCGCAGGCCTTGCTTGCCCCACGGTTTTTCATCCAATTGCGTCGCGGTCTCCTTTTCCACGGAAGACGTTAATGCTTCAACCTGCGTTTTGCTCGTTCCGTGGACCACCACAAACCACCCAGCTACGGCATGGGCGATTTCCCGCAAATCCAAAATGGTGATTTCTTTTCCTTTCACTTCCTGCAAGCCGTTGATGACGGCATTCAGCAAGGGAGGGTGTTGTGCCAACGAAGGGTTACTCATTCACTCTGTTTCAAATCGAAAGATACGATGATGCGGTGGTACGGTGATGCGGCTGAAAGCGAAAACATGCCAACTTTGCGCCGGACATTTCACCCCATGCAACGCACACGCATCCACCTCGAACAAACCGAAAGCACCAATGACATCGCAAGCCAATGGCTCAAAACAGCCTCGCCGAGTGAAGTCTTGACGGTTTGGACATCCAATCAAACGAAGGGACGCGGTCAACGGGGCAAAGCGTGGGACCAGTCCCCGGGCCTTGACCTGGCATGGACAGCGGCAGTCAAATGGCCCGCCGGCGCTCCGCAACGGGACCCTGTGGTGCTCAACAAGGCCGTGACCGCCAGCATTCGCCGTGCCATTTCCAGCCTCCTCTGTGATTCCCCTAGGGTGCGCACCGTGGGCATCAAATGGCCCAATGACATCGTAATCCAAAACGAAACCGGTCACTGGCTGAAATGCGCCGGAATCCTCATCGAAAACACGTGGCGTGGTACCGCGTGGGACGGCCTTTTGGTCGGGGTTGGTGTGAACGTAAATTCAACGCAGCAGGAGGAACCACGGCGCTGTGCTTTGGGGGAGTTCACGGCTACTCCACTGACAATCGCAAACGTCGAAGCGCACTTGGCGCGGCACGTGTTGGACGCCATTGAGGCACAAGATGCACCGTCGGATTACGATGCACACCTCGTCGGTCGCGGCCAAACGGAGCAGTTCAGTTTCGAGGGGCAGTCGGGCGCTGGCACCGTGAAAGCGGTCAATGCCGATGGTGCATTGGAGATGGAATGGACACCTGAAGGCGGCCGCCCCCGCGTCCTCACCGTGGACCGTTCCGATGCGTTGACGTGGGATTGGTTGTGGAAGTGAATCTGCCCGAGTGGCGTCACGCCACGGGAAAAGCCTTTTCCGCTGCAGTTGCCATGCCTTGGAAGATGCTTTGCAACGGTTTTTCCGCCATCATTTTCATGAACGGGTTGAGGTCAGCGTCGCACTGAATGTGGACGTTGCTGACCTCATCGCCCTGGGGTTCAATGACCACATCGAGCGTGAAACGAATGGGGGTGCCTTTCTGGGAGGCGTAACGAACGGTGCGGTTGGCCTCGCCTTCAACGCGCTTCAGCACCACCGCAAAGCCACCGGTAACCTTGAAGGAACAGGTGTCGCCTTCGGCGGAAAATTCAGAAACGTGTTCCGCTGGGAGCAAGGGTTCGAGGTTGCTCGGCGTGCCGAGGTATTCATGCAGAAATGCAGCCGAGCGGCCACACGAGATGACAGGACTTTCAATGAGCATGGGATCGGTTATTTCGATTCGAAGGCGTCGCTCCAGGCCACCGGATCGCTATTCCAGGCGTCGAGCAACGAGCGCTGATCATTGTTGAGGTAGCCTTCCACCAACGCTTGGTCCAACATGGTCGGGTAATCGGTGAGGGTGAGCCACTTGCACGGAGACGCTTCAAACGCCGCTTGTGCCACAGGAAGGCCGTAGGTGAAAATGGCAATCAGTCCTTTGACTTCGACGCCCGCCTCACGCAGGGCATCGACCGCTTTCAAGCTGCTCTGTCCAGTAGAAATCAAATCCTCGATAACAACGACGTTGGAAAGCACGCTGAGGTCACCTTCGATGGCGTTGCCGAGGCCGTGTGCTTTGGCTTTGGACCGCACGTAAATGAATGGAAGGCCCAACTCTTGTGCAACGAGCACCCCCAAGGCGATGCCCCCTGTTGCCACACCGGCGATTGCATCCACTTTGCCGTACTCCTTTTCGATTGCTTCAACCGTCAATTGCCGCACGAACGTGCGCACAGCCGGATGGCTCAGCACCTTTCGGTTGTCGCAATAAATGGGCGACTTGCGTCCGCTTGCCCACGTAAATGGTTCATTGGGACTGAGTTGAATTGCCTTGACTCGCAAAAGGAATTCTGCAACTTTTCGCCTACTTTCAACGGACAAAATCATGGCACGAATGTATGAAGTTTACATCATGAACCGGCCGGTGTTTTTTCAAGAAAATACCCCCACCGATGCGCATTCGCTTGTCATCCGTGAACCGGACAAATCCACCCTTGACGCGCTGCCGAATCTCATCCGACAACACCCGGATTTGAATGGCATCGTGCTCCTGTCCTCCAACCCCGAAGCGCTGTGGATGAGTTTCTGCTATGGCTACCGCGAAGTCCTCGCTGCCGGCTGTGTGGTTCGCAACCGAGAAGGTGCCTACCTCTGGATTGAACGCAACGGAAAATGGGACCTTGCCAAAGGCAAAGTGGAGCCGGACGAAAAAATTGAAGACGCTGCCGTGCGTGAAGTGGAAGAAGAGACCGGCATCGGCCAGCTGACGTTGACCGGGGACTTGGGCAAGACCTACCACACCTATGAAGAAAACGGCGTTCCGATCCTGAAAATTACCTTTTGGTTCTTGGCGGAGCATGCGGGTGGGAACACGCCCGGCGCTCCCCAGACCGTCGAGGGCATTACCGGGGTGCATTGGCTCCCCGCACCTGTTCCAG
>DJYV01000174.1 GCA_002448555.1 Flavobacteriales bacterium UBA6969 | reverse complement strand
CGGTCAGCGCGGATTTCAAACGTATACTGCTCGCCGTCTTGCCGCAACTCAGCAAATCGCACGTCGCACAGCGTGGTCTTGTTGTCCGAACCGGCTTTGCAGAAGGCCGCAAAGTCACCCTGCTGCATCAAGTACTGGGTCGCTGCTTGCATGGAAGCAAAGTCCGTTTGGCGCATGACGCGGGCAGAACGCCCCACGAGGAACGGATCCTTGTAGGTGTGCATTCGGTAGACGTAACCGCGTTCGGTGGCATCGAATCGCGCATGTGCATTGTCTGCCACCTCGGAAATGCGGTGGATGCTGATGGAGGGCGGCAACATGCCATTGAGTTTCCAAGCTGCTTCGTTCCAGTCTTTGAACCGCTTGGCTTTGGGCGAATCTTCGGGCCAGTCGGCGTGGGCCACGAAGTACGAAGCGTGTACGCCCGTATCCGTGCGTCCGCAACCCATTACCGGCACGGGTTGACCTACAAATAGCCCGAGCTTGTCTTCGAGTACTTCCTGCACAGAAAGGCAATGGGGCTGCCTTTGCCAACCGTGGAAAGGAGCCCCATCGTATGATAACTCAATGAAAACGCGCATGGCGACTGGGCTTATGCCCAAGAAGCAATCTTCTCGCTCTTGTATTCGCCAGCAAACAATTTGTCTTTCACGGCAGAGAACGTCTCAATGGTGTACTGCACGTCATCGAGGGTGTGCACCGCCGTTGGGATCAAACGCAGCATGATGGTGTCCTTCGGAACCACTGGATACACGACAATTGAACAGAAAATACCATAGTTCTCACGCAAATCGAGCGTGAGGTTGGTCGCTTCGCCAAGTCCGCCTTCGAGGAAGACCGGTGTAACGCAGGAGTTGGTTACCCCCAAGTCGAAACCGGCGGCACGCAAACCAGATTGGAGTGCATTGGCCACCTTCCAAAGGTTCTCTTTGTGCTGCGGCTGCGTGCGGAGCATTTCCAAACGCTTCTGCGCGCCGATGACAATCGGCATGGGCAGCGATTTCGCAAACGTCTGCGAGCGCATGTTGTATCGGAGGTAATCAATCACGTCTTCATCGCCCGCTACAAAAGCGCCGATGGTTGCCATTGACTTAGCGAATGTTCCGAAGTACACATCGATTTCTTCTTGAACACCTTGGGCATCACCCGCACCTCGGCCGTTTTCACCAACCGTACCGAAGCCGTGTGCGTCATCTGCGAAAAGCCGGAATCCGTATTCCGCTTTGTATTCGCAGATTTCCTTGAGCTTGCCTTGGTCACCGGCCATCCCGAAGACCCCTTCGGTCACCACCAAGATGCCTCCTCCAGTCTGCTCGCACAGCGCTTTCGCCCGGTCCAATTGCTTGACAAACGACTCCATGTCGTTGTGCTGAAAAACGAAGCGCTTTCCTTGGTGCAAACGAACGCCGTCCACCATGCACGCGTGCGATTCGGAGTCGTAAACGATAACGTCGTGGCGGCTAACCAGCGCTTCGATGGCCGATTGGCATCCTTGGTAGCCGTAGTTCAAAAGAAACGCGTCTTCTTTCTGCATAAAATCAGCCAATTGCGACTCGAGCAATTCGTGCTGGGCCGTTTGACCTGACATCATCCGCGCGCCCATCGGGTATCCCATGCCCCACTCGGCCGCTGCATCGGCATCGACTTTGCGGATGTCGGGGTGGTTGGCCAGGCCGAGGTAGTTATTTACCGACCAGACCAACACTTTTTTGCCGCGGAAGGTCATGCGGTTGGAAATCTCTCCCTCCAGCTTGGGGAACGTGAAGTATCCGTGACTCTCTCGTGCGTGTTGCCCTAAGGGGCCGCGGTCGTTTCGAATGCGATCAAAAATATCCAAAGTACAAGGGTTTAAAGGCGCAAACTTACTATGTGATTCGCAGTTAATCAGCATTTTTAAGGCCACATTATTCGTTTTGTATTCACAGTGGTATGGGATGAAGGGCGAGGGTTAAGTTTTCAAAATTGCATCCACGCGGAGTTCGGAATTCCAAGGAGGAATTACCTTCGCAGACGCATGAACAACCCGACTCCGAATCAACCGTCCATTTTAGCCGCCTGCTGCGCGGTGCTTTTCGTGGGTGCGTTGCTGTTGGCCGGCACCGGCTGCAGCGAGTACAACAAGATCATGAAGAGCACGGACCTCGATTACAAATACGAGCGTGCACTTGGGTTTTTGGACTCGAACAAATGCTATGGAGCCTTGCCCCTTTTGGAAGAGGTGGTCAGCTTGACCCACGGGACGGAGCGCTCGGTCGACGCGCAGTACAATTTTGCCAAAGCCCACCGGTGCGTCGGAGACTACTATTTGGCTCGGTACTATTTCAAAATGTTCGCGAAGACCTTCCCGAACGACCCCCGCGCCGAAGAAGCACAGTTTGAAAGTGCCGTGTGCAGCTACCTACTCAGTCCAAAACCTTCCCTGGACCAGCTCGAAACGGAACAGGCCATCGAAGAGTTTCAACTGTTTATGGATCGTTACCCCGCCAGTACCTTCCGCGACTCCAGCCAAGTCATGGTGGATGAGTTGCGGCACAAATTGGAAGTCAAGTCCTTCGAGTCTGCATACACCTATTACCATACAGAAAACTACAAGAGCGCCGTCATCGCCTTCGAAAACGCGCTGAAGGAATATCCGGACACGCCATACCGCGAACAAATTCAATGGCTCATTGTCGACAGCTACTTCCAGTACGCTGAATTGAGCACCGAACGAAGGAAATTGGAACGCTATAACGATACCATCGAAGCTTTCCTTACCTTTGTGGCCCGCTATCCGGAAAGTCAGTACATGGCCCAAGCGCAAAACGTCCACGACAGGAGCGTGAAAGCCATTGACAACCTGGCGGCAAATCGACCTATCGAATGAGCACGAATTTCAAATCCATCAAGGCGGATAAGTCCACCGAAACGCGCGACAACCACTCGTTGGAGCAACAGGGAACTGGCAATTTGTTCGAGACCATCGTTGTCCTGAGCAGCCGCAGCAACCAATTGGCTGTAGAGATGAAACAAGAGCTGAATGCCAAGCTCGAGGAGTTCATCACTCCCACGGATTCCTTGGAAGAAGTGTTCGAGAACCGAGAGCAAATCGAAATCTCTCGCTTTTATGAGCGTTTGCCGAAGCCACACAGCATTGCCATTGCTGAACTCGGCCAAGACCTCATCGGTATCAATGATCCGGTAGAAGGCGAAGAAGCCGGAGAAGCGGCTGACGCCGACGCATAAGCCGACAGGCGGAGTCATCATCCCGCCATGTTGCACAACAAACGCATTCTTCTGGGCATTACAGGCAGCATCGCTGCCTACAAATCCGCGCTACTCGCCCGTGAGCTTCAACGCCGCGGAGCAGAAGTGCGCGTCGTCATGTCCAAAGCGGCGACGGAATTCATCACCCCCCTTACCCTCGCCACGCTGACCGATCACCGGGTATACAGCGACTTTACGGAAAGCGTGGATCAGGGCACCTGGACCAACCACGTCGAGCTCGGCCTCTGGGCCGATGTCTTCCTCATCGCACCAGCAACGGCCCAAACCATGAGCAGCATGGTGCAAGGCGCAGGCGATAGTTTTCTGCTTGCTGTGCATTTGAGCAGCCGATGCCCCGTTGTTGTAGCGCCGGCCATGGACCTTGACATGTTCACCCACCCTGCCACACAGCAGAACCTCAAAACCCTCTCCGAGCGCGGTGTCGGCATCATCGAACCCGAATCGGGCCCACTCGCTTCCGGATTGGAGGGCAAGGGGCGCATGGCCGAACCCGAACAAATCGCCGATTGGATGGAATCGTGGTTCGCAGCTTCTGCGCCTTTGCGCGGCAAGAAAGTGCTCATTACCGCTGGACCGACGCATGAACCCATTGACGCGGTGCGCTTCATTGGCAACCGCAGTTCGGGCAAAATGGGCTACGCATTGGCCGACGCGTTCATCCGGCTCGGTGCTGAAGTCACCCTTGTCTCGGGGCCTGTACAATTATCTGCACCCGAAGGCGTTCACGATGTGGTGAAGGTCCAAACAGCCCAAGAAATGTTCGATGCCGCTGTGCAGCGGTTTCCATCCACAGACATCGCCGTTGCAGCTGCAGCGGTAGCCGATGCACGACCAGCCGCGCCGTCGAACAAGAAGCTACACAAGGACGAATTGCCTGAAGCGATTCAACTGGAATCCACCCAGGATATCCTCGCCGCTTGGGGCCACAGCAAAGCCGCTCACCAAACCGTCGTAGGTTTCGCCTTGGAAACGGACGAAGGAACCGCCAGTGCCCAGTCCAAATTGGAACGCAAGAAGGCCGACTTCATCGTCCTGAATTCGACCAGCGTCCCTGGAGCCGGTTTTGAGACCGACACCAACCAGGTCACCATCTTCGAAAAAGGCGGCAATTCCCATAAATTTGAGTTGAAGTCCAAGGCCGAAGTGGCTGAAGACATTGTGCGCACCCTTTTGAACTCCTTCGATTCATGAATACCTCCCTTCGATCTGGTTTGACTTGCATTTTGTTCGGTTTGGGCATGGCCTGGGGCACTTCAGCCGTGGCGCAGGAATTGAATTGCAGGGTGCAAGTCATCGCGCCACAGATTGCCAACATCGAAGCCTCCATCTTCGAGTCCTTGGAAGAGAACATCCAGGAATTCATGAATGGACGCCGCTGGACGAACGATGACTTCCAGTTTGAAGAGCGCATCGAATGCACCATGCAAATCACGATTTCGGAAGCGCCGAGCCCCACCTCTTTCCGCGGCAACATCCAGGTCCAGAGCTCCCGTCCTGTGTACAACAGCGACTACAACTCGGCCATGCTCCTCGTGAACGATGGCGACTTTGAAATTTCGTGGGACGGCAGCAGCAACATCCAATTCAGCATCGACCAATACCGCGACAACCTCTCCTCCATCCTGGCCTACTACGCGTACATGATTTTGGGCATGGACTACGACAGCATGGCGTTGGACGGAGGAACCGCACACTACCTCAAGGCGCAGACCATTGTCGCCAATGCACAAAACTCCGGACCTACAGGGTGGAAAGCGAGCCAAGGCAATCAAAACCGCTATTGGTTGGTTGAAAATATGCTTTCACAAACTTTCCGTCCCGTGCGCAACTGCCTTTACTACTATCACCGCATGGGACTGGACCAATTGTTTGACGATGTTGAAGCAGGACGCTTGGCGATGGCGGACGCCCTGATTGAAATGCGCCAAACCCACCGCATTCGACCCTCCTCATACAACCTCCAGTTGTTCTTCCTTGCGAAGTCCGATGAAATTCTAAAAGTTTTCGGCCCTGCGCCCGAGGCCGAGAAGACACGTTTGCTTCCGGTGCTGAAACAAATGGATCCCGGCAACATTTCGAAATACGACAGCATCTTGGGCTAAGGCTCCACCAAAGCATGCTGAAATCCCTGAACATCCAGAATTACGCCTTGATCGATTCACTCGAATTGGCCTGGCATCCCGGTATGTCCGCTATGACCGGCGAGACCGGTTCGGGCAAATCCATCGTTCTCGGTGCCTTGGGACTGCTCTTGGGAAGTCGAAGCGACACCTCCAGTATCCGCACAGGAACTGACCGGTGCACCGTTGAAGGGGTCTTCTCCTGTTCCCCCAGTACCCAAACTTGGCTTGAACGCCACAACCTGGACACCTGGGATGAGCTGATTGTCCGCCGTGAATTTTCGGTCCAAGGACGCGGTCGGGTCTTCATCAACGACACGCCTGTCAAGCTTCAACTGCTTCAATCCCTCGGGAAACTTCTGGTGGACTTGCACGGCCAAGACAGCGCCAAGCTCTTGCTCCAGCGCGACTTCCAGCTCGCTTGGATTGACGCAAACGCCAAGCACCCCCAGTTGCTCAGCGCATATAAAAGCGCCTACTCCGCATTCAAAGCGGCACAGGACCGACTGGCACAGCTCGAGTTGAAACGTTCCCAGCCCCAGACGGATTTGGAGTACATCCGGTACCAGCTGGAAGAGCTCCGGTCACTCAGCTTAGACCAGCGCGATTGGCCTGCATTGCTGGAAGAACGTGACTTACTTGAAAACAGTGAAGCGATCCGCGAATCGTTGGCGCAGGCATTCGCAGCACTGAGTGAGAATGACGCCGCTTCCGGCGCATTGGACCGCCTGCACCAGGCCACCAAACACCTCGATGAAGTCAGCCACGTTGGACCCAAATTTCAAACGTTATTGGAACGGCTGACGAGTGTGCGCATCGAACTCAACGACCTCGTGCATGAGATAGAAAGCACGGCGGAAGGAACAGAATCGAATCCCCAACGGCTTGATCAGCTCAACGCCATCCACCATGAACTCCAGCGCGTCCTGCATAAGCACCACGCCTCGGATGCCGGTGAATTGCAACGGCTCGAACAAAGCCTCACGGAACAACTGACCGAAGCAGCGGGCATCGACGAAGCCTATTCCGAGGCAAAAGATGAACTCGAAATTGAACGCCAAAAGGCGTGGACTGCGGGCGATGCCTTGATGCGAAGTCGGCAACAAATGGCTGAAGATCTGTCCGGTGCCATCGAAGCTACGCTCAAGCGCCTGAGCATGCCCGAGGCGTCGTTGGCTTTTGAATGGAAGCCCCTTGCTGAACCGGACGAACACGGGATTGAAGAAGTCATCATCGCCTTTTCTGCCAACCCCGGACACCCGGCGCTGCCCCTGCATAAAGTGGCTTCTGGAGGCGAGAAGAGCCGCCTAATGCTGGCGTTCAAAGCAACCGGAACAGGAGCAGCCAGCCTCCCCACGATTGTGCTCGACGAAATTGACACCGGTGTGAGCGGGAAAGTTGCTGAAGAAATGGCAAGCCTCATGCACAGCATGGCCAGCGAGCAGCAAGTCATTGCCGTTACGCATTTGCCGCAGGTAGCTGCCTTGGCAGATCACCACATGAAGGTGGCCAAAGCCACCGAACACGGCTCCACACGCACCCTCGTCACGGCACTTGATGAAGCCCAGCGTGTTGAGGAAATTGCCGGAATGTTGAGCGGGTCGGTGGTGACCGAAGCCGCCATGGCAAACGCGGCTTCTCTCCGCGCCGGCCTCCAAGGGTAGTGGGTAACCTCTAAAAGCGCCAATCAGCGCTGATGGACGGCAAGAAGGGCAATTGGTTGACACGGTCACCGGTCACCCGGTTGATGTAAAACACGTTTTCACGGCTGTACACATTCGTCGCCCCGGCTGAAAATTCAAGTGTCTGATCGTTGCCCAGTTCAAATTCCCGGCGCACACTCAAGTCCAGGCGATGGTACGCAGGCAGTCGCCCTTGGTTCAAGGCAGCGAACTGAATCCCGAGCTCTTGGCTGTTGGCAACCACGTAGTCGGCGGATATGCCATCGATGACGTTGGGCGGCTGGTAAAAGCCTTGTGTTTGCGTGAATGGCAGCCCAGATCCGAGGTTCCATCGCGCACTGACCTCCCACGCGTCGTCGCGGCCGATGCCCTGAGATACGACTAAGTTCACGTTGTGCCGTCGGTCAAACACGGGGTCGTACCAACGGAACCCGTCCCAGCGATCAACATTGCCGTAACCGTATACAAGCCACACGTAGCTGGAGCGCTCTTCGTACTTCAGGACAACATCCGCCCCGTATGCCACGCCAGTCTCTACAATGAAATCTTTGCGCAACACCTCCGGCACATCGCTGTTTTGCGCGTTGTCTTCGAAGAGCTTGTTGCGGTTGGCATTGGTCAACTGGCTGAAATTCTTAAAGTACCCCTCTACGTTGAGGTTCAAGCGTTCGGTCAAATCGAACTCAAATCCTGAAATGAGGTGCTCTGCTGTCTGCAACGAATGAACGACTTCTTGAACGTCCCCGTCCGGGGTCAAGAGGTTGCGCTGCAGGTTTTCGGGACCGGAAAGAAAACCGTAAAACAGGTTGACAACGTCCCGATCGGAATTCGAACTGATGACGTTTTGCGAGTACAGGCCCGCAGCAAATTTCAATCGGAGGCGCTCATTGGCTTTGTACTTCAATCCCACCCGCGGTTCAGGACGGAAGCGCGCTATGGAACTGTAGTACTGCATGCGCAAGCTCGGGTTGATGATCCAATCACCCCGGTTCATGCGGTAGTCCACATACCCTGCGAATTCCGTCGTGTTCTCCACCTGTCCGACCTGGACGCCGATGGAGTTGAACGTCTGGAAGTCCGTTTGCATCCCAATGACCTCCAAGCCATACTCCACGGCATCCTCACCCAGTATGTACTTAAAATCCAACCCAAAATTGAACCCGTTTACGGCGCTGTACCGGTCCTCGAGGCCTTCCTCTTTGAGCCGGATTTCATAATCGCTTGCGGCAAAGTGTCCGTTCATCAAGATCGCCGAGCCACTGGGCACAATGGTAAAGTTCCCGCCTCCACCGTAGTTGGTCCAGCGCAAGTCCGAAAGGGCTTGGTAATTCACCTGGTCGGTGAAATTGAAACCGAACAGGCTCAATTTTGAGCCATTTCCACTTCCAAAGGAAACCTTACCATAAGCGTCGGTGAAATTGAACGGCAGCCCTTCACCATCGTTGTTGACGTAGTCGTAAAGCACCTTGGAGGTTTGCTCCAAATAGCTGTGCTTCAACGAGAGGATGTACGAGATTCCCGCTCCGGAATCGTTGAGCTTCTTCAGCGGCCCTTCGAGGGTCAATTTGGCGCCGAACGGACTCGCCCCAATGCGGCCCTGGGTTTTCATCTTATTGCCGTCGCGCGTTTTGATGTCCATCACGGATGAAATGCGCCCCCCGAATTTCGCGCCGAAACCACCGGTGTAGACATCGGCATTGGCAATGACATCCGAATCAAACACACTGAACAAGCCGATGCTGTGGAAGGCATTGTACACGATCATGCCGTCGAGCAGCACTTTGTTCTGGATGGGTGATCCGCCGCGGATGTACAATTGACCGCCTTGGTCGCCCGTGCTGATGAATCCCGGCAGGACTTGCAGCGCTTGGACCAAATCCGGCTGTCCACCAAAACTCGGAATCTTCTTCAAATCACTCGGTCGGATGGTCTCGACCGACATATTCACCTTGGTGGTTTGATCTTCCCGATCGGCATTCACCTCGGCACTGCCCAGTTGGATGACTTGCTGTTCCAACAGGAAATTGCGCGTAATGATTTTTCCATCCACCAACTCTATGCGCTCGGATACGCCCTCGTATTCCATGCTGGAAACCACCAGCGTATAGGTTCCCGCTGGCACCCGACTTAGGCTGTAAAAGCCTTCGATATCGGATATGACCCCGAAGCTGGTTCCTTCCAGGGAAACGCTCGCAAACATGATGGGCTCTCCGGAATCTTTGCTGCGCAAAAAACCTTTGACCGTGGCTTGACCGTATAAAACCGCCGGCAAAAGCAGCAACAGCACCAACCCAACGTGGCGTTTCAATTCTTGCATGATTGCGAATTTACGGTATTCAACGGGTCGAACGCACGAGCATTTTTTGAATTCGATCTTCGAGCTGTTCCGAACTCATTTTTTCGCGCAATCGGTTCACGACGAGGGGGAATGAAAACGGTGTCGGATGTTCCGTTCGCTCGAGCACAGCGCGCTTCTCGCGCATCCGGTCAAGCACGCGGCGCAACCGCGTCCATTCCATCTGCTGATCCAGTAACTCATCGTACGCCTGGCGAAACAGCAGGTTTTCCGGGTCAAAATCCTGAAATACGTCAAACAGCAATCCCGAATGCGACTGCAAGTGACGTACGCCTTGCCGCTGTCCAGGAAATCCTTGAAACGCCAACCCCGATATGACCGCGATGTCGCGAAACCGACGTTTTGCCATTTCAACGGAGTTGACACCCGATTGCAAATCGTCCATCAAACCCTCCGTCCGCAGCAGGTTCAACGCATCAATTTCGGTCGCATCCAAGGGCGAATCAGAGAGCAATTCAAACCCATAATCATTGCTTGCGATGGACATGGAAAGCGGACGTTCGCCGCACCAACGGTGGGCCAAGAGCATGCCAATGGCCTCGTGGACCGCCTTGCCTTCGAACGGGAATACACAGATGTGGTGGCCGTCTTCGGATTGGAATTGTTCAATCAAAATCTCTTCGCGGTTCGGCAAGCAGCTCATGGATTGCTGCAATTCAAGCAGCGGGCTCACCCGGCTCATCTCCGGCGAACGCACGTGGCCTTTGCTGAACGCGTCCAATTCATCGCGGATGGCGTCTCCCAATTCGGAACTCAGCGAAAGCCGGCCGCCGAGGTAAACCGGTACGCGCCCCTTGGGTTTCTTGCTCTTGCGCACGTGCACCGCCCCCTCCTTCAACCGCACAAATTCCAAACTCATTCCAGCGAACCAAAACGCATCGCCTGGGTCCATGCTCGAAATGAAGTACTCCTCCACGTGGCCGAGAAACCCTCCCTTGGTCCAGCGCACCTTGATCATTTGATCCGATACAATGGTGCCAATGCTCATTCGGTGCCGGCGTGCCAGCCTGCGGTCCTTGAGGATGTACAAGCCGTCCGCAGCATCCCACTCAACCCGGCGGTAATCGCCATAAGCCGACAAAGATTTGCCTCCGTCGCGGATGAAGGACAGGCACCAACTCCATTCCTCCTCATCCATACTTTCGAATGCATGCGTCCCGGCCAATGAGCGTTTCACGTCATCGGGTCGAAATCCATCCCCGACGGCCAACGTGCAAAGGAATTGGATCAACACATCAAACGAACGCACCAAGGGCTCCCGTGGCTCAATTCGCTGAGCGGCCATCGCATCGCGTAAGGCGCTGGCCTCAATCAACTCCAACCCGTGAGTGGGCAGGAAAAAAATACGGCTAATCGCTCCCGGTTGGTGTCCGGAACGACCCGCCCGCTGCATGAAGCGCGCCACGCCTTTTGGACCGCCTACCTGCACGATGGCTTCGACCGGCCTAAAGTCAACCCCGAGGTCCAAAGAACTCGTACAAACCACAGCCTTCAAGTGCCCTTCGTGCAGGGCTTCCTCCACCCAATCACGGAGGTCTTTCGCGATGGAGCTGTGATGCAGCGCGAGGACCCCTGCGAGGTCAGGAGCGACATCGAGCAATTTGTGGTACCAAATCTCCGATTGGGCCCGGGTATTCGTAAAAATGAGGGTGCTCTCGTGGGAGCGAATGACATCCACCACGTGTTCAGCGAGCTTCACACCAATGTGGCCTGCCCATGGCAAGCGTTCAAACCGGTTGGGCATCAGGGACCTCACTTCGGTTCGTTTGGCCCAATCGCATCGAACCAGCCGTCCCGGGCGGCCGGGTCCGACCAGGACCCGCAGGGCTTCGTTCAGGTTGCCGACAGTGGCTGAAATGCCCCAACACCGGTAATTCGGCGCAACCTGACGAAACCAAGCCGAAGCCAGTTCCACTTGCGTACCCCGCTTGGTGCCGAGCAGGTCATGCCACTCGTCGACTACCATCAACCGCAAGGCGCCAAACCGCTTTTCCACTCCCTTCATGGCCAACATCACGTGAAGGGATTCCGGCGTGGTGATGAGAATGTGCGGCATTTTTTTGCGCTGGTTCGCTTTCTCTTTGCTCGACGTATCACCGGTCCGAACACCGACCTCCCAGTCCAATCCCATGCCCGTCACCATGCGTTGAGCGCTGTACTGGATTTCCTTGGTCAGCGCGCGGATGGGAGCGATCCAAATGAGTTGAAGTCCCTTGGCTTTATCACCAGAACCTGCACGGCTGACACCCTCTCGGATGGCAGCGCCCAGCCCGGCGTAGGTTTTGCCAGAACCGGTTGGCGCTTGGATCAAGACCTCCTCCCCCTTGCCGTAAGCATTCCAGGCATCCCGCTGAAAGTCATGCGGTGACCATCCTTGCCCGGCAAACCACGATTCAAGCGGGCATTCTACCATGGCAGGTTTGTCTTGCCGCCTCCGCACTGTATCTTCGGCATGTTATTTGGTAATACCACCTGCATGAAAGCATTACAATTTACTCTTTTGGTTGGTTTAATGTTGCTCCAACCACTCGCGTCTTTCGGCCAGCGCTATGGCGATGAAGACGAAGCTCCGCTGATTCCACAAGAAGACTTCGATGAATTGCTGATGTGGATGGTGGATGGCAAATACGAGAAGGTTCTCTACAAGGCCATCCGCTACACGGAAGACGATGACACGAAAAAAGAACCCGTGCCGTACGTTTTCATGAGCATGGCGTTCTTCAAAATTTCAGAATCCAGCGATGAAGAGTTGCTCGAGAAATACTCCAAGGCCCTCAAAAATGCCTTGAAGTACGCCTCGAAATTTGTCAAGAAAGACAAGGAAAAAGAGTACATCAGCGAATACGTCGACTATTTCAACGACCTGCGCCGAGCGACCATGAACCAAGCAGAGATCTACGTGGACGAAGAGAAATTCACAAAAGCCAAGTCGTACTACAAGTACATGTGGACCTTGGACGCTGAGGACCCCGGTGCATGGCTCATGTACGGCTCTGTGCTGTGGAAAGCCAGGTCGGTCCGCGATGCGAAAGAATCATGGAACACAGCGAAGCAGTTGCTGATTGAATACGGTGGCAAAGGCCTCGAAGAAGTCCAGCAGGACCTGCTCAAGTACGCAGTCATCTACACGGCTGAGATGCTCGCCGATGAAGGCAACCTGACAGATGCCCGCAAGTGGATCGAAGCCACCGACGCCCTGTTCGGAACGGACCGCGAAGTCCAGGCCGTATTGCGGTCACTCTAAATCTTAAGGCTCAAGCTGCAGGCGTTCATAAATCGCCGTGAGCCCGTGGGATTCGTTTTCCCAGTTCAATGCAGCTTGCGCCTCCCGCATCCCATCAATCGCCTGCACCTTCCATGCAGGCGATTTGCTTTCCGCCTCAGCCAACGCTTCATACCAGCCTTCGGGCGTATCGTTCACGACGCGCGCGCCAATTCCGAATCGTTCGATCAAGGCAACGCAATCGGGCAGGTCATTGACCAACACCGGAATCCCCGCTTGAATGGACTCAAACAACTTGTTGGGCAGGCAGTATAGATAGCTCAAGCACACTGGCTTTACCGAGACCAAACCTACATCGGCATCGCCCGTGTAGCCCAGTACTTCTTCGTAGGGGACCGCCGGCTGGAAATGCACGTTGGCATTCTGGCGTACCGCTTCCATGACCTGCGGCTCGAGCATGCCGTATCCCATGAATACGAGGTGAATGCGGCTCCCGTTCAACTTCGGCGCCATGGCGAGCAAGGTTTCGATTCCGCGGTTGATGGTCAGTGCACCTTGGTAGATGGCCACAAAATCGTCCGCCTTCAACCCCAGGTTTTCGCGCAAGGGCTGCGTTGCGGCATTGCTTGAACGCGCATTGGGGACGTTGCGCACCAGCGAAATGCGGCGCATGCCGTGCTCTGTGTACCGCGACTCATAGGCAGCTTGGATGGATGGGCTCACTACGATAACCTCCTCCGCTTTCCCGATGTGCCGGGTTTCCATGCGCCGAACGGCTTTGCTCAACCAAGCCGGCTTGCCATTGCGCTCCGACTCAAATTCATGGCAATCGTATACAAGCTTGATACTCGACCGCAGCCACTTGGCTAGCAATCCGATGCCAAACGCCTCGGCGTCGTTGCAATGCCATGCGTCGGCTTTTCGATAGACCCACGCAATGCGCAAGACCAATTCTGCCCATTTGAACGGTGCCAATACCCGAAATCCGGGAATGTAAATGCGCACCCGTTCGATGCGAAAACCCGCCGGGTGATATTCCACTCGGGGCAATTGGTTGCGATGCAAAGCGACCACTGTCACCTCATGGCCGGCCTCCATCAGGGCGATGGACGTCTTCAAAACCCGGTTGTCCCGGGTGAAGTCATTCAGTACGACGTTGGCTATTTTCATCAACGCGCCTTCAATCTTGCTTCAAAGGCCGCTCGCCCGCGGCGTACATGCGCTCAATGATGTCAACGACCTTGAGCCCTTCCAATGCATTGGTTGTGATCTCACCGGCTCCACTCAGTGCCGCATGAATGTTTTCAAAGATGTAGCCGTGGTTGGCCGCTGACCCTTTGTAGTGGCCGTAGTCGTTGGCCGGATTCGACGGGGGAAGTTCGGGCATGGTGTACCCTGAGATGTCGCACGTCTCCACTTCATTCATGTATTGTCCGCCGACCTTGATGGTGCCCTTTTCGCCGATGACCGTCACCGAGGATTCGAAATTTTGATTGGCCACCGCCGTGGAGAAGTTGAACATCCCCAATGCTTTGTGATTGACGAACTCAAACGTCACTACGCCAGAGTCTTCAAAATCTGTGTTGTGCTTGTGTGCAAAATCATTGAAGCGGCTCTGTATATGGTGGATGTCACCGAAGACCCAATACATCAAGTCGATGAAGTGACTGAATTGCGTGAACAGGGTTCCGCCATCCAAGTCCTTGGTGCCTTTCCATGGAATCTTGCCGTAATAGCGGTCGTCTCGGTTCCAATAGCACTGGACCTGCACCATGTGAATGGCCCCCATAGTCCCGCTTTGAATCACATCGCGCAGCCAGACCGAAGGCGGAGAGTAGCGGTTTTGCATGACGCAGAACACCTGTTTGCCTTTGGCCAAAGCCGCGTGCAGCACCGCTTCGCCATCTGCTCGCGTCAGCGCCATGGGCTTCTCGATCACCACATGGCAGTTGCTAGAAATGGCATCAATCGCCTGCTGGGCGTGGAAGCCATTGGGCGTGCAAACGCACACCACATCCAATTCCGGATGTGCCTCCAACATCGCTTTATGGTCGCTGTAGTGCGGAACATCGCTTTCGACACCGCAGTCCTCTTTGGACCGCACATCCGCAATGGCCACGAGGGTAAATCCTTCCTTTCGGCGGATCATCTCCATGTGCCGTTTGCCGATATGGCCCGTACCGATGACGCCAAAGTTCACGTTATTCATGCCGCGAAATTAGGCCTTCCCGGCTTAACCTCAGGCCACTACTTCGAAAGTTAGAACGGCTCCAAGGCGCTTAAAAGCCACGAAAATTTCCCGCCCGTGTGTTCGGCTTGAAAGGACGCTAAATTGCACCATGCGAATCGTGAGCCTCGTACCGAGCTGGACCGAATACGTGGTGGACTTGGGGTGCGCCCGCGAGCTGGTTGGCCGCACGAAGTTTTGCGTTCGCGCTGGGGCAGCGGCGGAGCAAATCCCCATCATTGGTGGCACGAAAAGCATCCACCTCGACCGCATCGAACAGCTCAAGCCCGACCTCGTGATTGCGAGCAAAGAAGAAAACACCCGAGAGGACGTAGAAGCGTGCCGAGCATTCACGGACGTACTCGTCACCGATGTGCGCACCATTCCCGATGCTTTTGAAGCCCTCGAATCCATTGGTGAAGCAATCGAGCAAGCTGCAGCTGGCATCTCGTGGCGCTCCAACATCGAAAAAGCATGGGGAGAGCCGCGCGCCCAGCATACACAGGCACTTTACGCCATATGGCAAAATCCGCTCATGGTTGCCGGCCACGACACG
>DJYV01000097.1 GCA_002448555.1 Flavobacteriales bacterium UBA6969 | reverse complement strand
AAAAATGCGCCGCCACCACGGCACCTGTCGGCCTTGCCGTATGCGTTTTCGGCGGCGTTCATTCTGCCGCATGCGCTTGCGGGTGGCCCTGTCCTGGTTTCGAAAATGGTGGTCCTGCGCGTCGTTCCAGCCGGTGCGAAGCGTCGCCTCCCGTTCGCGCTTTTTCTCCTCAGCAGCCTTGATGCTTTCCTCTACGGTGCGCGGCGTCTGGCTGCCGTCGTTCCGGGGCGGTCGGCGACGTTGCGCTTCCGTAGGCAGAGTGGCTGCGAAGAGAGTGAGGACGAGGAGAAGGTGACGGATGGGCATGATCTAGGTGAAGCCGAATTGCGTTTCAAAGTAACAACGCACAATTCTAACCAAATTCCGAGGAGCTTTATGGTAACTGCTGAATAAAGGGAAATGACAAAAAGGCTCACTTCATAATGCAGAAATCATGTCTGTTGAACATGATTTGGACCGTCTGGTGTTCTATTCGATTTCTTGTATCAAGCAATACATCAATCCAATTAAACGGACACCGTATTTAGTAAGATGCCGGTGCTCATAAGTACTTATGGGCAACCTGTGAGGTTTGGAAATACTTCATAATTTGCTTCTTGTGGTTTGCACACGAACTAACTGTAGAAACATGGACTATGGAATTTTGAGCCGTGCCAAGGACCTGATGACGATTTGCTTTTGTGCTTCCCTATCGAGCCCTGTTGTAAACGCTCAAATTTGGGAGCCAGATGGTGTGAGAATTCCTGGAGATTGGAATAGCTGGGCAAATACCCACAACATGGGGGGCGATTTTGACCTAACAAAAACCACAGATGGACTCGATAGGTGGACGACGACATTCGAATACACGGGATCAACCGGCAGTGTAAATTTTAAAATTGCAAGCGGAGGCAGCGGAGGAGAATGGGCTAATCAATGGGCATGTCATGGCTTCACGCTCGATGCAGTTAATTCTGTTGGAATGTGCGGGACGTCCAACAATACGGCTAGCCTGACTCAGAACAACTATTACACATTTATTTTCAAGGACAACGGCTACGCAACGACGAGCGTCTGCCTGATGGAAACCTCCGCCGGTCCGATTGCCATAAGTGGCCAAACTCGGACCACTGCGCCGGGCGTGAATCCGGCTCCAAACCAGGCTATTACCATTGAAGCAACTTTGAGTGGAACCAAATCTGCAGAGGAGCGCGTTTTCTTGGTTTACACGACCGACGGTTGGACGACAAGGGCTGCAATCGAATTGGAGAATATTTCGGGTACTACAGGGTCTGCTACCATTCCCGGTCAAGCTGGGGGGACAACAGTCAATTATTATTTCGCAACCTCCACGACGGATCTGGAGGTTGTAACTGCTACTGAGGAGGCCTTTGATATGCGTTCGATTTCGTCGGGTGGAGCGTCTTCTTATGTCGTTGCTGCCACCTATGAAAGTGTGGCAAATCCGACAACGTGGAATTCCTCCGGTTCTTGGGTCGCAGGGGTGATTCCGAGTTCTGGGGCGGATGTGACATTGAAAGGAAACGTGAGTTTAGATGGGGACATCACGCTGGCCTCATTGACATTGGAAAGCGGGACGTTTACTGCAGGCGATGGGACCTCAAGGACCATAACCATAAACGGAGGTGGTGCAATCACGAACACGGGAGGAACATTTACTTCTTCGGGTGAAAACGTCATTTTCTCTGGAAGTGGAACTACTTCAGGAACCCTCGCATTCAATAATGTGAAATTGAACGGGGGGGTGAATTTTGGCACCGGGTGTACCATCCAAGGAACGTTAGAAATCCTCTCCGTTGGTTATGTGGACACGAATGCTCCGACCTATGGTTCGGGGTCCACGTTGAAGTACAACAACGGTGGCACCTTCGGAGTCGGTTCGGAGTGGAACGCGCCGCACCATTTGGTCATTGCAAGCGGCGCGGAATTGGATTTTAACACCTCCGGGGCAGCAAGCTGCGGTGGTGACATCACCATCGACGCGGGCGGAAACTTAAATATGGACGCCATGACAGGTGCGTTGACCGCTGCAGGGGATGTTACAATCAATGGAACGTTGAGCATGTCAACAGCAATCGGAGGTGACCTGGAAGTAGGAGGGGATTTTGAATTGGCTTCAGGTGGAACGTTTATTGAGAATGATCGCGCGTTAACGTTCAATGGTACGGGTGCTCAGAGCGTAAATGGCACGTCCAATCTGGTATTGAAGTATGCTATAGTTGACAAGGCCAGCGGAACCTTGACGTTGAACACTCCGCTGGAGATTGAAGCAGGCGGCGTCCTTTGGCCGACAAACGGCACGCTGGATTTGAACAGCCAAGGCCTGACGATGCATTCAGACGCAACGGGCACGGCAGCCATCGGTGCGGTGGGAACAGGCATCAATGGAAACATCACCTTCGAGCGATTCGTGCCGGACAACACCAGTGACGCAGCTTCATTTGTCAACCTGAGTTCCTACGTGTCAGGCATCAATGCGACCAATTGGTCAGGGTCAGGGGCAGCCTGGATCTTTGAGTACGACGAAACGAATACGGGGGGGCTCAATGATGGTTGGTCGGAAACGTCGGGTGTATTGTCTCATACCGGAAAAGGCTACATGGCAGAATTTCCAGGGAATGCAAGCGTGACCCTATCCTACACGGGGGCATTAAACAGTGGCACCCAAACAATCTCCATTTCGAACACCAGTTCAGGTACTGCGGAGAATGACGCCTGGAACCTCGTGGGCAATCCATATCCGGCCCCTGTGACCTATGGCAATTTGACTTGGACCGCCGCTGAAGGCGTCACCAAACCAGCCGGATTTTACGTTTATGATGGGGATAATGAGGATTACACCACATTCAATCCGAGTAATGTCATCGGAGTGGGACAATCGTTCTGGGTCCAAGGTGCCGCCGGCAATGGAACATTGACGTTTGAAGAGGAGGATAAGACAACCTATTCTAGTCCCTTTATCCGCAGTGAAAATGACCCTGAGTTCTTTGCGTTGCGGGTGGAAGAACCGTCGGGCAAGTGGTCCCGGGGCATTGTGGGACTTTTGGAGGAAACCACACCGGAATTTGACGTGGAACATGATCTGAGGACGTTCGGCGACCCGACAGAGGCGGAACACCTCAAGTTGTGGTTCCGCACCGAGACGGGCGAAGACCTTGCGATCCAGACGGTATCGCGAATGGCCACGGAACTGGTGCCCATTCATGTAATGGCGTGGAATTCTGGAGTGCACACGTTCACTTTGGACGCCGAGTACGGTACTCCCGAATCGCTATGCCTTGTGTTGCACGATGCATGGACCGGTGAAAGTCATATGTTGACTGAAAGCACAGCATTGGAACTTGAACTGGACGGGGGGGCGGTCTATGCGGATCGATTTGCCATCGGTTGGAACGTTCAACCAGAGATTAGCACGGAGACGGCCTGGTGCATCGGTGGCGTGGTCGATATGGGTTGGTCAGCTGACGAGGCCGCAGGTTGGGAAATTACCTGGGAAGGCCCTCAATCGGGTGCTGATGAAAATGAGTCGTCCATCGGTGGATTGGCTGCCGGTACTTACGAAATCTCATGGGTGCAGGAGGACCAATTGTGCTCGGGTTCGGCATCGGTTGAAATCGCCGAGGCGTGCGTAGGTGACTATAACCAAAACGGCAGCCGGGGCTCAGAGGACTTGTTGGCGTTGTTGGCCCACTTTTCTCCAGACCTCGAAGGAGGTGATGTCTCAACGTTGGACTGCGACTGCGATGGTCAATTGACCATTGTTGGAGATCTGCTCATCTTTTTAACTGTGTATGGAACGAGTTGCAATGGATAAGGAAGCCATGAAGCGTAACATGATTAAAAAATCAATCCCAATGAATTTTCTGAAGTGCCTCTTAATGGTTGGAATGTCAGCTGTAATCAAGTTGAACGGAATGGGCCAGGGCCAAGTGGATTGGAACAACCAAGAGGCCATTCAGCACCACAAATGGGAGCATGACTACGGTTCAATGATTTTGAGCGATGAGGAATTTGCAACGTTACACGTGGACAATCAGCCGGCTCAAATGATGCCGCCATATCCACAAGTGCCATTTGAGGGCATTCATGGCTTATTCCTCTTGTCTTTGGTGGGGGGTACGCTGTTGATTTATCGGCGGCGAACAGCCACAGCTTGAAGAGCTTCTTCAGCAGACGTGACCGGCAATTCGCACGCTCCGTCTTCGCAAACGAAAATATTCAGTCCGCCGAGTTGGCGGTGTTCCAATGCAGGCAAGGCTTCATCCGTTCCGCCTGCGTAAAGAATTTGAGGTCGGAAGGTGGATTGTAAGCTGCGGCGAGCGGCAGCAATTGACTCCTTGTCTCCGGTCATGACCACTTCCCGATGCGGCTCTGTACGCCACAGCAGCAACCCAGCCCAATGCGTAGCGCTTGGCCAGTAATCCACCCGATTCATCGCCCCTGCGAGCATGCGGTCGCCCATGACCCGCCAATCAGGCCTGTTGAAGAGGTAGGAAAGCCGGAAGAGGTTGCGGGCCATTTGCGCGTTGGCCGACGGAACGACGCTGTCGTCGTTTTCTTGCTTGCGGGCAAACAGGGCTTCACCACTCATTCGTTGGAACCAAAAGGTGCCGCGGGCCTTGTCGTAAAAATCAGCAATGGCCTGTTCTGCCAATTCAGCGGCGGCGAGGGCGTACCTCGTTTCAAACGTGGCTTGGTAGAAATCGAGGCAGGCGGCGATGGTGCTTCCATAGTCGTCCAACATGCCGTCGATTCGGGGTCCTGTGCTTTCGTGGTAAACGTGTTGCAGCCGACCATCTGCCCGACGCTGTGTGTCGAGGATGAAATCCAACGCTTGCCGCGCCCGGTCGATGTCCTCGGTCCGATTGAAAATGGTACCGGTCGTGGTGAGCCCGCTGACCATCAAGGCCGTCCATGCGGTCAAGATTTTGTCGTCCAGTCCAGGGCCAACGCGCTCCGTGCGAACGGCCCTAAGTTTTGCATGAACAAGCTCCAATTCCCTCCGCAAGGCTTCCGGTTCACGGTCCAGCGATGTCGCTATTGACTTGTCTGACGACCACTTCATGAGCACATTGGCTGTGGCCTCCGATTCGTACTCGTCCCAAGCGCTCTTCCCATCCACCGCGTAGGCCTGCTCGCACAATCGATATTCTTCTTCAGTCAAAATTGCGCGCAGTTCCTCCGCGGTCCACACGTAGTATTTCCCTTCAACCCCCTCGCTATCGGCATCCAAGGCGGAATAGAACCCGCCCGAAGAATGGCTCCATTCGCGCCGTACGAAATCGACGATGCCCAGCGCTACCCGCCGCAAGGCCGCCCGATCGCTTGCTCGCGCCTCGGGAAACGCCTGCCACGCTCGGGCAAACGTACCGGCGAGTTGGGCGTTGTCATATAACATCTTCTCGAAGTGGGGGATGTGCCATTTTTCGTCGACGCTGTAGCGTGCGAAACCGCCGCCGATGTGATCGTGTATACCACCGCGCTCCATGTGCAGGAGCGTGTTGAGGGTGTGGTCGAGGGCGGCTTGGTCGTTACGAACGGTTCCGTAATGGAGAAGGAAGTCGAGGTTGGTCGGAATGGGGAATTTCGGCGCGCGGTCGTTGCCGCCCCAGCGAGCGTCCCAAAGCTGCCGCCACCGGTCTATGCCATCGTCGAGGAGTTGGGCATCGGCGGGACCAAAGGCATCCGGAGTGCCCCAGGCTTTCGCACCCTCCAGGGGCGGCACATCCACCAACTCGGCCTGCTGCACCCCAGCAGTGAGTTGCTCGGCGTATTCCAGCACGCGCTCGGGTTTCTCGGCTCGGGTCTTTAAAATCGAACCCAAGGCTTGGAGCCATCGCTCGCGCGGGAAGTAAGTGCCGCCGTAAATAGGGCGTCCGTCGGGCAGGCAGATTGCGTTCAGCGGCCAACCCCCGCGTTGGGTCATGAGCTGGACCGCGGTCATGTATACGCCGTCGACATCGGGGCGTTCTTCGCGGTCGACTTTGATGCTGATGAAGTGCTCGTTCATAAATGCCGCCGCCGCACTGTCTTCAAAAGTCTCGTGCTCCATGACGTGGCACCAATGGCAGGCGCTGTAGCCGATGCTGACGATGACCAATTTGTCCTTTGCTCGGGCCTCTTCCCAAACGGCTTCCGACCACGGTTTCCAGTCCACGGGGTTGTAGGCGTGCTGGCGGAGGTAGGGGCTGCTCTCGTGGATGAGGGCATTGGGGGTGGCGTCGGACGTGGAATCTCGCATGGATATGGGGGTTTGGCAGGCGGCCAAAAGCAAGGCAAGTGGTGCAACCATGATCGAATCAAGGCACAGATTCAGCGGTTGGTTCAAACGGCGATGCATCTGGTGCAATTTCTGAATTGTAGGATTCATTCGAAGGCTATATTTGGCTTCTTTTTAACGCGATTTCTCGCATAACCAACCGGACTCCGCTCCTTTAACATCGATTCCATGCGCGACCAACAAATTGCCGACCTCATTACCCGTGAAAACCATCGTCAAGTGGAGGGCATTGAGCTCATTGCCAGTGAAAACTACGCCAGCGACCAGGTCATGGAAGCGCAAGGCAGTGTGCTCACTAATAAGTACGCCGAGGGGTTGCCCCGACGCCGTTACTACGGCGGTTGCGAAGTGGTGGACGAAGTCGAGCAGTTGGCGATTGATCGATTGTGCAAACTGTTTGGTGCTGCATGGGCCAATGTCCAGCCTCACTCCGGTGCTTCGGCCAATGCGGCTGTCATGCTCGCGGTGCTCAACGCCGGCGATTCCATCCTTGGTTTCGATTTGAGCCACGGCGGTCACTTGACGCACGGCTCCACGGTGAACTACTCGGGCAAGCTGTACAAGCCGCATTTCTACGGCGTGGAGAAGGAAACCGGAACCATCGACATGGATAAGGTGGCTGCTACGGCAGCTGAGGTTAAGCCCAAGCTCATTATTTGTGGAGCATCTGCGTACAGCCGCGACTGGGATTACGCCCGGTTCCGGGAGATTGCCGACAGCGTAGGTGCATTGCTCCTCGCGGACATCAGCCACCCATCCGGTCTCATCGCCGCTGGCCTCCTCAACAACCCCATGCCGCATTGCCACATCGTGACATCCACGACGCACAAAACGCTGCGCGGCCCCCGCGGTGGCATCATCATGATGGGCCAGGACTTTGACAACCCGTGGGGCAAGACCACGCCGAAAGGTGTAGTGCGCAAGATGAGTTCCTTGCTCGACAGCGGCGTATTTCCGGGAATGCAGGGCGGACCGCTCGAACACGTCATCGCTGCCAAGGCGGTGGCCTTCGGCGAGGCACTTGAGCCCGGTTACAAAACGTACATGCAGCAGGTGATCAAGAATGCCCAAGCCATGGCGGCAGCGTTTGTCGATCGTGGCTACGACCTGATTAGCGGCGGCACGGACAACCACCTCATGCTCATCGACCTTCGCAACAAGGGGGTCACCGGCAAGGTGGCGGAACAAGCCCTTGGCCGAGCGCACATTACGCTCAACAAAAACATGGTGCCGTTCGATACCCAAAGTCCGTTTGTGACCAGCGGTATCCGCGTTGGGACGCCAGCCGTCACCACCCGTGGCATGGTCGAAGCGGACATGGAACAGATTGTCGATTGGATCGATGCGGTGATTTGCTCACCGGAAGACGAGGCGGTCATCGGCCGCGTCGGCGAAGCGGTGCGAGCGCGGATGCGCGCCCTGCCGTTGTTTGCGGAGTGACCCGAAGTTTACCCCTCATCCATCCGTTCCACCGTCCACACCCCCGGCACGTCCAGTAACTTCGCTTGAAGCTTCTTTAGGTGCTCGGTGTCGGTGACCAACACTTTCACGCGGCCGTCAAAGGTGCCGTCGGCTGAATCAAAGCTGATGGCGCGCATGTTGACGTGCATGTCGTCGGAGATGACCTTGGTCACAGCGTTGACGAGGCCCACGTCGTCGATGCCCGTGAAGTTGAGGGTGACCTCAAACTGTTTGGCAGTGCGCGACGTCCATTGGGCTTTCATGGCGCGGTAGGCATACTTGGAGAGGAGGTTGGTGGCGTTGGGGCAGTTTTGCCGGTGCACCTTGATGCCGCCGCTCACCATCACAAACCCAAATACTTCGTCGCCCGGGATGGGGTTACAGCAGCTGGCGAGGCTGTAATCGATTTTTTGCATGCCTTCACCGATGAGCAATACGTCGTTTTTGCTCGGGGGCTGGGCGACAGGTACTTTGGTAGCTGACGGCGGTACCGCGGGCGTCTTGATCCAAACGAGCTTGTTCTTCTCCACCGAGAAACCGCCGAGCCGATCGAGATCAAGATCCCCGTTCGCGATGCGGAGGAAGAGCGCGTGTGGGCTGTCGTCCTTGAGGCGGCGCATCAGGCTGTCGATGTTGGCGTCGTTGAAGGCGATTTCCTTCCGGCGCATCCATTTGCGGAGCTTATCCTTTCCGTCGTTGGCCACGGCGCGTTCCTCGTCGCGCAGGGCGTGGCGGATTTTGGAGCGTGCACTGGCTGTGACCACGTAGCTGAGCCAATCTTCCTTCGGCTTTTGTTTGCGGGAGGTAATGATTTCGACCTGGTCACCACTGCTTAATTGGTTGGAGAGGGGCACGAGTTTGTGGTTGACCTTGGCGCCGATGCAGCGGGACCCGATTTGGGTGTGCACACGGAAGGCAAAGTCGAGGGTCGTGGCGCCTTTGGGCAGGTTGAAGAGGTCGCCGTTGGGCGTGAAGACGTAAATCTCCTCGCTGTTAAGGTTGAGCTTGAATTCATCGATGAAGTCGACGGCGTCTGTCTCGCCGCTATCTAGCATTTCGCGGACCTGCACCAGCCAGTTGTCGAGGTTTTGGGAAGCCGCTTTGCCCTCATCCTCACCGCCCTGCTTGTAGCGCCAATGCGCGGCCAGGCCTTTCTCAGCGATTTCGTTCATGCGACGCGAGCGGATCTGAACCTCCACCCACTTGCCAGAGGGCGACATGACCGTGGTGTGAAGGCTCTCGTAGCCGTTGGCTTTGGGCAGGCTGATCCAATCGCGCAGGCGGTCAGGGTTGGGCTGGTAGTAGTCGGTGACGATGCTGTAGGTACGCCAGGCGTCGGCTTTTTCTTGCTCGGCTTCCGATTCTAAAATGATGCGGATGGCGAAGACGTCATACACCTCTTCAAAGCTGACCCGCTGCTTCTGCATCTTGGTCCATATGCTGTAAATGCTCTTGGGCCGTCCCAAAATCTCGTATGCGACCCCCTGCTCATCCAACGAACGCCGAATAGGGAGGGTAAAGGCGTTGATGAAGCGCGTGCGAACGGCTTTTCCCTTGCGCAACTTGGTCTCGATCGACTCGTAATCCCCGGGTTCCTTGTACTTGAGGGATAAATCCTCCAATTCAGTCTTCATGCTGTACAGGCCCAGGCGGTGGGCCAAGGGCGCGTACATGAACAAAGTCTCGCTCGCGATTTTCTGTTGCTTGTCCGGCCGCATGTGGTCGAGCGTTCGCATGTTGTCGAGGCGGTCGGCAAGCTTGATTAGAATCACCCGTGCGTCGTCGCTCAGCGTCAGCAACATCTTGCGGAAATTTTCCGCCTGCGCGCTGGTGCCCGGATCGAACACGCCGGACATCTTGGTCAATCCGTCTACGATGTCGCGCTCGCGCTTGCCGAACAACTGCTCGACATCATCCAGTGTCAAATACGTGTCTTCAACCGTGTCGTGGAGCAGGGCGCAAACAATCGACGTGGTGTCCAGTCCCATCTCTTCCGCTACCACACGCGCCACGCTGATGGGGTGGTAGATGTACGGTTCGCCGCTTTTGCGCCTCATGTCCTTGTGGGCTTCGAGGCTAATGTCAAACGCCTTGCGGATGGCCCGCCGGTCCGCCCTGGACTTGCTCAACTTTGCCGCGCGCAGAAGCCCCCGGTAACGCCGGAGGATTTCCTGCTTCTCGGCTTCGAGGTCAATGGGCGGCGTGGTCATGGAACGAAGTTCGGAAATTTTCAATTGCGTTGGTGCCGCGTGGGGTAACTTGCGGGGACAATTTGTGCCTGATGATTGAAGCCAACCGACCGGACCTGCAGAGCTGGGTGAATGTACCCGCCGATTCAGATTTCCCCATCCAAAATTTGCCTTTCGGCATCTTCTCCACTTCCGACCGCAGCCCGCGACCGGGCGTGGCCATCGGGGACCAAATTCTGGACCTGCACGCGGTGGCCGAGCGGGGGCTCCTCGACGGGTTGGGTTGTGAGCGTACGGACTTCGCCCAACCCACCCTCAACGCCTTCATCGACCGCGGCAAAGCTGCCACCCGCGCCGTCCGCGGCCGCGTGAGTGAATTGCTGCGCGAGGGTTCGGATCTCGCAGCCGACGCCACGAGCGTGCTCGTGGCACAGACCGACGCGACCTTGCATTTGCCCGTCCACATAGGCGATTACACCGACTTCTACAGCAGTGAGGACCATGCCCGCAACGTCGGTAAGATGTTCCGCGACCCGGACAACGCGCTCCTGCCCAACTGGAAGCACATCCCCGTGGGCTACCACGGCCGCGCTTCGAGTATTGTTGTGAGCGGAACGCCCATCAAGCGCCCCCACGGCCAAATCAAGCCGAATGACGCCGAACCGCCCGTTTACGGTCCTTCGCGCCTCCTCGACTTCGAACTCGAAATGGCGTTTGTGACCCACCCGGGCAAGCCACTCGGTGAGACCATCTCCACGGCAGAGGCCGACGATTACATCTTCGGTCTGGCCCTCTTCAACGATTGGTCCGCCCGCGACATCCAGAAGTGGGAGTACGTGCCGCTCGGTCCGTTCCTTGGTAAGAACTTCGGGTCAAGCATGAACCCGTGGATTGTGACGCTCGACGCGTTGGAGCCATACCGCGTGCCGGGACCGGTGCAGGATCCGGAGGTGTTGCCGTATTTGGCCTACGAAGGCGACGCCCACTACGACGTGGCGTTGCAGGTGGATATCATCCCCGAATCCGGCGCGGGCAAAACAGTTTGCCAATCCAACTTCAAGCACATGTACTGGAACATGCGCCAACAGCTCGCCCATCACGCCGTCAACGGCTGCAATATCCGCGGCGGAGACGTCATGGCTTCAGGTACCATCAGCGGCCCGGAGCCCGGTTCGTATGGTTCGATGCTGGAAATCAGTTGGCGCGGCACCCAACCGGTTCAGATGCCCGACGGCTCAGAACGCAAATTCATCCTTGACGGAGATACGGTGCGTATGACTGGGTTTGCCGGAGGGGACGGTAGGCCGCGGATTGGGTTCGGGAAGGTGGATGGGAAGGTTGTGGGGTGAGGACGGCCCTTGGGATTGTCGCTGCTATAAACAGAACCATTTTCTGATACCTGTCTGTTCACCAACTGCGGTTGGTATTCGTGTTACTTGGCTGTTCGAATTGCCAGAATTCGTCTCATTTTCGCTTCATGCAGATGGAAGGGGAACATCGGAATTTGAGGTTGCTTTTTCTGGCTGATGGACTTGCTCT
>DJYV01000080.1 GCA_002448555.1 Flavobacteriales bacterium UBA6969 | reverse complement strand
GCATCCGGTTCAACCGCCGTTTCAAAGAAACCCGGGACCGAGAAGATGAGATCTTCGATGCTACCGATTTCATTGCCATCAAGGGCATTCGAGCGCTGGGGAACAAACTCAGCGGTTTGCCCGTCACGGATGTGCAGCTCGAGCCATTGGACGAAGAAAAAGAAGCCCAGGCGCAGGCCGCTTGGGAGGCTGAATTCGCCCCCAACGCAGAGGCACCGAAGGCGCCAAAAGAATCACCAGCGGAAGCGAAGCCTGCCGACTCCGCTGAGTTGGAAAAACCCAAGGCAGAAACCACCGCACAACCCACTGAACCCAAAACTTCAACATCCGCTGCAGACGATGACGCAAAGTCACCATCGAAAGGCGGGGGCATACAACCGACCCTTTTTTGATATGAACACCAAGAATTCATTGCTCAGCACGTTTGGTGTGCTCGCGTTGCTCTTGACAAGCTGCGGAGGTGGTTCTTCGCCGGCATCGACCACCGACGCTCAAGCGTTGGGGCAAGGGCTAAAGTCCGACGAACTTGCGCACCCTGCTTGGTCCGCCAATGCGACCATTTATGAAGTCAACGTGCGGCAGCACACCCCGGAAGGGACCTTCAACGCATTTGCAGAAGACTTGCCGCGCTTGAAAGAGCTCGGTGTGGACATTTTGTGGCTCATGCCCATTCATCCCATCGGGGAGGTCAACCGCAAAGGCGGAGAAAACAAGAACAACTACATGGTGCAACCCGGCTCTTCAAGCATGGGAAGCCCGTACAGCGTGCAGGATTACTACAAAATCAATCCTGACTTCGGCACGGAAGCGGACCTGCGCGCATTGACTGAAGCAGCTCACGCCTTGGACATGAAGGTGATCTTGGATTGGGTGGCGAATCACACGGCATTCGACAGCGAATGGACCGAATCGCACCTGGAGTACTTCTTGCTCGATGAGGCCGGCAACTTGCAGCCGCCTTCAGAAACTGATTGGTGGGACGTGACCCAGCTCGACTGGGAAAACGGACGCGAGTCGGGATTGTACGATGCGATGGCGGACGCACTGGAATACTGGGTGCGCGAATTTGGAATTGATGGATACCGCTGCGACGTGGCGGAAAAGGTTCCTACCGATTTCTGGGAAAAGGCGCGACGCCAGTTGGAAGAGGTGAATCCCGAGGTGTTCATGTTGGCAGAGGCCGAAGTGCCGGAACACCACAACCGCGCCTTTGACATGTCGTACGGGTGGGAAATGCACCACATCATGAACCAAGTGGGCAAAGGCGAATGGTCCGTTGATTCATTGATCCAAGCCGTTCCACGTCAGACGGAACGCTTCGGTGCGGATGCCTACCGCATGATGTTTGTGACCAACCACGATGAAAATTCGTGGAACGGGACCATCGAAGAGCGGTTAGGCGCCAATGGGGATGCCATGGCGGTCCTTTCTGGCACCTTAATGGGCACGCCCCTCGTCTATTCAGGTCAGGAAGCCGGAATGACCAAGCGGCTCCGCTTCTTTGAAAAAGACACCGTTCAATGGGGCGATTACGCCAAGACCGACCTGTATCAAACCATCTACGCGTTGAACCATGAGAACCAAGCGCTGTGGAATGGCATACACGGAGGGCAACCTAAATTCTATGCCATTGACTCCGACGTGGCGATGGCCTGGAAGCGAGCGGCGGGGACCAACGAAGTCGTCGTGGCGGTCAACCTCGGCGATGAGGACGCAGCCATGGCGTTGAACTTGGATGATAGCTACGCAGCAGCCTGGGGTGACTTGGCCCCATCAACCGAGGTCCTAGTTCCGGCGCATACTGCGGCCGTCTGGACCCGCAACCGCGCAGAATGAGCCAAACCCAAACCATAGCGCTGATTGCCCACGATGGCAAAAAGGATGCGTTGGTCGAATTCGTTCGGGCCAACCAGGCGTGGTTTGAACGGTTTGCACTCGTAGGGACAGGCACGACCGGGAGGAGGATTGCGGAACTCGGCGTCGCGATTGAAAGATTGGCCAGCGGCCCACTCGGCGGTGATGCCCAGATTGCAGCGCGCATTACCGAGGGTGCTGTTCATGCGGTCATCTTTTTCCGGGATCCCATGGGCAAGCACCCCCATGAACCCGACATCAACATGCTGTTGAGGCAATGCGATGTCCACGACATTCCGCTGGCCACCAATGCAGCTACAGCAAGCCTGCTGATCGGCAGCCACGCCTTCGGAAGTTGATGCCAGATCAACACGTACCTCGAGGCACCGGACCGTGGCCAGTGAACAATGAATTACACACCGTTCACTCGTGGTTCACGCGGCGTTCCGGCATGGATGACGGTCGTGAGTCCGAATCCATCGTCCGCCTTGTTTTCGATCGCGTGAGTGGCATGACCCGAATGGATCGCCTCACGGCGCCATGGCGCGCCTCCGAATCTGATTTGGAACGCCTCGCTCTGTTGGCGGATCGATTAAAAAGTGGCGAACCGGTCCAGTACGTGCTCGGCGAAACATCGTTCGCCGGACTGACGTTTCAATGCGACCGTCGCGCCTTGATTCCACGTCCAGAAACCGAAGAGTTGCTGATGGAAGCGCTTCGCCGGGTTCAAACGATGAGAGGCGACTCCTCACTTCGGGTGCTGGATATCGGTACGGGCAGCGGAATTTTGCCCATCGCCTGGAAATCGCATGGACCAAGCGACGAGGTGCATGGCCTCGACCTGCAAACAGACGCCTTGGAATTGGCCAAAGCGAATGCCGAACGGTTGGGTTGTGCAGTGGATTTCCACTGCATCGACATCCTCCAGCATCCTCCAGCAGGAGGCATCTTCTCAGCGCCGTTTGATGTCATTTTATCGAATCCGCCCTACATCCCACAGGCCGATTGCGTGGAGATGTTGCCGAACGTACTGGATTGGGAGCCGCCATCGGCGCTCTTCGTTGAGGATGACGATCCGGTGCTGTTTTACAGGCGGATTATTGATGGGTGTGGCACTGAAGGTTGGTTGACGCCCGGTGGGCTCTTGGCTTTAGAATGCCACCGGGATGCCACAGAGCAGGTGGCGGATTTGATTCCGGAAAATTGGTCGGGGAAAGAGCGGTTGCGCGACCTCCAAGGCAACTGGCGGATGGTCTTCGCTCGCAGGTAGACGTTAAGGCCTGAACTCGATTTTCAACGCTTCCGGAATGACATGGGTGGGAATGGCGAATCCGATGCCTTCGACGCCCATGCCCAGGACTTTTTCGTTGACGATGCCAATGAGGGTTCCGCTCTCGTCAATCAGCGCACCTCCGCTGTTGCCCGGGCTGATGCTGACGTCGGTTTGAATCAAGGTCCGGTGCGCATCCTTTCGTTTGCCAGAGACAATGCCCTTGGTCACCGAGGCCCCGAGGTCGATGTCATAGGGGGTGCCCAAGGCATAGGCTGCCTCGCCGACGTCGATGGACTCCGATAAATTCAAATGAAACGGTGTGAGTCCGGTGGCCTCTACCTTCAACAGGGCAAGGTCGTGCACCGGATGGTACCGAACCACGCGGGCGGTCCGCTTTTCGCCGTCCTGGAAGTGCACGGGGTAGGCATCCGCACCATCTGCAATCACATGGTAATTGGTGACGATGTAGCCGTCTTCGCTGACAATGCACCCGCTGCCGTGCCCATCGGTCGCTTCCACGGTGACGACGGATTGCAATGCCGCGGAAACCCGTCCGGCCGGAGCGGCGGCAGCAGTCAGGGGGATGGACTTCCATTCTTTTGTCCAT
>DJYV01000004.1 GCA_002448555.1 Flavobacteriales bacterium UBA6969 | reverse complement strand
GATCGAATCGATGCGTTCCCACGCTATGGCGAGCACGGTTCCGGTATTGGTCAGTGCAAAATCATGGTGCAAACGGCCCGTAGAATCGTTGAGGGCGTAATTCCACAGCACGGAATTGTCCCATGACCGCGCCTCGATGACGGCCCCACCGCCACCTGCCCAGATGGCGTCGTTCTGAAAGTTGGCAGGACGATGTGCCCAAACCAAGTTGCCTGTCGGGGTCAAATACGCGCTGTTCCCCGGCCGACGCAAGGAGTCGTTGGTCCACATGTGAACGAATTCTCCGCAGGCGTCGATAAGCCGTGCATGGGGTTGGTTGTGGGGGTAGATGAGCGTATACCCATCTGAATAAAGGGCGGGGTCGTAGGCAATCGTGCCGACGGTATTGGATTGGCTGCAAACCCACGCCAATGGGAGGATGCTCAAGAGGAAGGCGATGCAGGGAGCGGTTTTCATCTCACCAAGAATTTGAGGGTCCGTAGAGCCGAGTGGTGCGCGGCGGTGTTCCATGGCCGTAAAATTGCGACATACAATCCCGATGGCCAAAAGCGAATGTCCACAGTGATTTCATGCGAGGCGATACCGTTCCATTGCATCCGCCCGGTGGCATCGAAGATTTCGATGTGGGTTGGTTGATCGGGTTGGAGGTGGCCGATGGTGAGCACGGTGCGCGCGGGATTGGGCCATGCCTCCGCAGTTGAAGGGGGTATTGCGCCTCCCACATCGACGCTGCAATCCAGGGGCGACGGATTCAATTCAAGCGGAGCACCGGGCGTTAAGTCGCGTCCAGTCAGGCCCGGATGGGTTGCTGGGATGGCTGTAGCTCTGAAAACGCCGTTTTGAACCGGACTGCTACCCTGCGCCAAGGGGCCTGTATTGGTAATGGGGTTGATGTATTCCCATACGAGCTCGCCCGTCTCATCCAGTTCGAAAAAGCGGCCATCAGCGCCTTGGCAAATGAGGTGATGGCCGTCGGGCAACAAGCTGTAGCCGGAGATATTGGGAGAGTAAAAAGACCAGTCAGGGGTCGTAGGATAGGTCCACGCTGCAGCATTGGGCTCGAAGGCCGATTCGCTGGTCCCTGGGAAACCGCCGTTCGCATCAAAGGGGATAGCAATGTGGTGCACAGTGCTATAGCTGCCATCTGGTCGACCGATACCGTTGTTGTAAATGCTGACGTAGAGCCCTTCATCGGCGTCGATAAATTGCGCATCGTGCTGGCCGAAGAATTTCTGTTCACTCTCATCTCCTTGGCCATAAGCTGCCGGATTGCCCCACCGCCAGAGCACATCGCCGCCTTTCCCGTGCTGGCCTCCGCTGCTTCCGACCGCCTCCTCGGTGGTGGTGCTGTGGTCGATGACCCAGATTTCGTTCCAATGCCGGCTGCTCAACACGATTTCATCGCGCTCGGGGTGGTAGTGGATGCTATTGACGTGCATCCAATCGTATGCCCCTTCTTGCCCAAAGCCGCCTCCCCATGATTCGGCGGTGGCCTCGAAGTTGATGTCGAAGCGCTCAGGGTGTTCCGACGGCTCGCCGTAATTCGGAAGGGCCGGATCCGTATTCTGGATAAGGTGTTCCCAGGGGCTCCAAGACCAGACAACCTCGCTGCCTGTGCCCGGCAGCGGAGCCAATTCGAACACCCGGGTGACCCACACCTCCTCCGATGCTAGCTCAGGCAACAGCCCTTGCGCAATGGCATCTTCAGCGAACCATTTTTCCCAGAGGATGGCCAAGATGTTTCCGTTGGGCATGACGGCGATGTCATGGTGTTGATGGTGCGAAGGCGAGGCAAGCGTATCGGTCCACAGCAAATTGCCCTCCCAATCGAAGCGTTCAATGATGCCGCCGATACCACCGCCAAGAAATTCACCGGTTTGGTGTCTGCGCGTGCGGACCAAATCGCCGTTGTCCGTGAAGTACGCCATCAAGCCGGGGCGCCCGTCCGTTTCCCATTGGTGAATCTGCCGTCCGCATTTGTCTATGATGTGCGTGGTTTCAGCGCCGTTGGGGCTGAAGAGCACATAATCTTGATTGGCATTGGGTGACAGATTCAGCGTTCCCACGGTGGCTTGTCCAGAGGCCTGTGCGGGGCACACCAGAGCGCACAAAACCCGGAGGATGTTATGGGAGCGACGCACGCTCATGATGCCGGCCAAACGGCATCTTTTTTCGCCCCGGGGATGAAACTGTACGCCCGCGCCCAATCGATGCATTGCCGAAGCTGATCTTGGGCAAAACCACGGTGCTCATGAACGTGCTGAAATTCCCGGTTGAGGTTGGTAACCATGATGCCCGGATCGTCGGTGTTGATGGTGGTGTGAACGCCGGCACCGAACAATTCCTTGATGGGGTGGGCATGCAGCCCCTCACACGCGCCGGTGAGCCAATTACTGGTCGGGCAGAGCTCGAGCGGGGTTTCCGTGCGGACGAGCAAGTCGATGACGCGCGGGTCCTCAATGGCTTGCAGGCCGTGACCGATGCGGTCGGCGCCCATGGCTTCAATGGCCGTGGTGATGTTTTTGGAAATCCCGGCCACGCGGGGTTCTCCGGCGTGCACGGTGATGCCCAGCCCGCCGGCTTTTGCTCGCTGGAACAGGGGAATGAAGGGTTCGGGGTCGAAGTCCACTTCGTTATCCGCCAGATCCAGTGCGAGGAATCCGTTTTTGTGGTTCAAAGCAAAATCCACCCAGTTCGCATTGTCCTCAACCGTTTTGGTGCGTTGCAAGATGCAGATGAGGCCCACGGCCATCGGGTACTTGGATTCAGCTCGATCTACGCCACGTTGGATGGCCTCCTGCAGCGCATCGGGGGAGATGTGGGTGTGCTTGTCCAGCAAGAAACTCGGGGCGTAACGCAGTTCCAGTATGCGTACGTTGGAGTGGAGGTACATATCCTCGCAAACCTCAAACGTCACTTGTTCAATGCAGTCGGCCGCATCCAGTACATCCCGGGTATTCAGGAACTTGTGCAGCACGGAGGGCAATTCCCCCATGGGGGATTGAATGAGAAACGCCTCGGCAAACTTTTCATCGTCCGCCACGTCGTATCCGCGCTCCAAGGCAAAGGTTTTCAGCGTTTCCTGTCGAATGGCCAACTCCAAGTGGCAGTGGAGTTCCACCTTGGGCATCGCCTGGATGGCCGGTTTGACAGGTTGTGCTTCCATGGCTCAAAGGTAGGACGGCAGTGGCCTACGTGGTGTACTTTTGTCCCATGGCGGTTGAGATAAAAAATAAAAAGGCGTCTTACACGTACTTCTTGACGGACGAATTCACCGCCGGAATCCAATTGGTCGGTTCGGAGATCAAGTCCATTCGGGCGGGAAAAGCCAGCATCGGAGAGGCCTACTGCCGTTTCAATGGCGGCGAGTTTTTCGTGTACAACATGTACATCTCCGAATACCCCAATGCCGGATATACGCCGCATGAGGTTCGCCGACCTCGAAAGCTGCTGCTACAAAAGACTGAACTCAAGAAATTGGAAAAGCGGTTGAAAGATGTAGGCGTGACCGTCGTGCCGGTGCGGATGTTCATCGCGCAAAGCGGCTACGCCAAAGTGAACATCGCCGTGGCCAAAGGGAAGAAGTTGCATGACAAGCGCGCAGCGCTCAAAGACAAAGACCAGGCCCGGGATCTGGACCGCTTATCCTAATCGGACCTTGCTCGCGGAGACCCGGTAGTTTACCGTGAAGGCATCCCAATCCCAAAGGAAGTGCGCCATGAGGCTTTTGAGCTCACGCTGGATGTTGGGCTCGGGCGTATTCATGTCCCGGAAGTACGGTTCTTGAAATTGGTTCAAGTGGTACTTGTAAAAGATGGCGCGGGTCATGGCCGTTACGAGGTTCTTGGAGGGCCGGTTGATCTGCTTCATGAACGACCGGTAGTTCTTCACCTTTTGAGTGAAAACGTCGGGATTCAATCCAAAGGCCAGCGCAAACTTGGAGCAGATGTGTTGGATGATTTGCCGGTCGACCCCGCTGTCGAAATGCTTGGGGATGAGCTGGAGGTTGGCCGAAACAATGATCATCAAGAACCGACCGTAATCTTCTTTATCAAGGTTGGGCCGTTGGATGAAGACCGGAGACGCGTTGAGGAAAGCTGCGATTTCGGGCCAACCTTGCTCGACCGTCTCGAAGGTGGTTTCCACGAAGAGGGCTGCCACCTGCTCTTCGGTGAGTTTCCGCCTCGTCATCCAACTAAAAAGCCCAAGGTTCTTCATCGTTGGGAATCAAATCTATTCGCTTCCCGTATGCTGCCGGGGGGTGACCGTGCATTCGCTATCCACAGTTTTTTCCACAGCCAACCCGAGGAATCGCACTATTTTCGCGCCATGTACAAGACGCTGAAGCCACTGATTTTTAAACTGCAGCCCGAAAAGGCCCACGAGTGGACGATGGCGTTGTTGACGTTTGCTTGTGCCATTCCTGGTATGGGTGCGCTGTTGCGGTCTTTTTTTGCCGTGCGCTCCAAAGAGCTCGAAGTGGAAGTCGCTGGATTGATGTTTCCCAATCCGGTGGGCTTAGCAGCGGGATTTGACAAGGATGCGCGTTGGTTGAAGCAAATGCGCGTATTGGGTTTCGGCTTCGTAGAAATTGGAACAGTGACCCCGTTGCCACAGGATGGCAATCCCAAACCCCGTTTGTTCCGCTTGCCCGCTGACAAAGGCATCATCAATCGGATGGGATTCAATAATTCCGGAATGGTCGCCGCTGCCGCCCGTTTGCGCCAGCGCCCGTCGGGGCTCATCGTAGGCGGCAACATTGGTAAGAATAAGATCACGCCCAACGAGCAGGCCGAATCCGATTACATCCAGTGCTTCAACGCGTTGTACGACTACGTCGATTACTTCGTGGTGAACGTCAGTTCTCCCAACACGCCTGGATTGAGGGAATTGCAGGAAAAAGAACCGCTCCAGCGGCTGCTGGAAACCCTCATGGCCGAACGTTCCAAGCGTTCCATTGCACGTCCTATTTTTTTGAAAATCGCGCCGGATTTGACCGATGAGCAATTGGATGACATTGTTGAGTTGGTGCAGGCGGCTGGAATCGCCGGCGTCATTGCCACCAATACGACCATTTCGAGGGAAGGGTTGAGCACGCCCGCCGAGGAAGTGGAGCAAATGGGAGCGGGTGGATTGAGCGGCGCCCCGGTGCGCGCCCGATCAACCGAGGTGATTCGGTACCTGCACGAGCAGTCGAAGGGGGCGTTCCCTATCATTGGAGTCGGGGGCATTTGCGGTCCCGAGGACGCGCAAGAAAAACTCGACGCTGGGGCGTCCTTGGTGCAAGTATATTCCGGCCTGATTCACGAAGGCCCTGCGTTGGTCAAACGCATCAACGAAGGGTTGATCGCGCGTTAAACGGGTTCAGCCCCAAGCTTCTTCAAAGCTGGGAGCGAGGCCGGTAGCTCGAATTCCTTTTTCAGTGGATTCCAGACGGCAGCAGGCGTTCACAGCGTCGTGCTCAAAAAACAACATCCAATCTTCCCGGTGGGCCTGATCCAAGAACAAGGCCTTTTCTTCCATGGTGAGCAGCGGGCGGGTGTCGTACCCGATGACCCAGGCCATGGGCAGGTGTGGAGCAGCAGGGGTTAGGTCTGCCATATAAGCCACACGCGTTCCCCGGTACGAGACAACGGGGAGCATTTGGCTTTCGGTGTGGCCATCGGCAAAGAAGATGTCCAATCCCGGGAACCGCTCGCCGAATGGTTCACGGTTCCAACGTCCGTCGCGGTCGATGAAACGCAATTGACCGCTTTCTTCCAAAGGCAGGAGGTTTTCGCTCAAGAAGCTGGCCTTTTCACGTGGGTTGGGGTTCATCGCCCAATCCCAATGCCGCTCGCAGGTCCAGAACTGCGCATTGGGGAACGCCGGCTTGAGCAATCCGTTGGCGTCGCGCTCCACCGCACCGCCTACATGATCGAAGTGCAGGTGCGTGAGCAACACATCCGTGATGTCAGCTCTGGAAAACCCGCGCGCAGCGAGTGAGCGATCAAGTGAGTCGTCGCCGTGCAGGTGGTAGTGGCTGAAGAATTTTTCCGATTGCTTCGAACCGATGCCTGTATCCACGAGCAGTAGGTTGTCCCCGTTTTCAACCAGCAAACACCGCATCGCCCAAGAACACAGGTTGTTCGCGTCGGCTGTCATGTGCCGGGACCACAGCGACTTCGGCACGACGCCGAACATGGCGCCGCCGTCCAACATGAAGTTTCCGGTGTGGATGGTGTGGAGTTGCATGGTGAAAATTTAGGGAAGAAGAAGGGCTCCAGCCATGGCGACCATGAGCAGGTCCTCAACGATGGTCACTGTGCTCATTGGCAGGTTGAACACGGTGCCGAGGCAGGCACATTGAATTTGCTGTTTGCGGGTTACCGCCGCGATGACACCAATGGCACTGAACCCCATCAACACCACCGTGCTGAGGGCGACGCGGTAGGTGCCGCCTTCAAATGCCCATGCTAAGCCCAAGGCCAGTTCGAGGAACGGATAAATGAAGCCGTACGCGGGCACGGCCTTGGCCAAGAGGTCGTACGACCGATAACTCGCAGCAAAACCGCGAATGTCGAGGAACTTGAAGAACGAAAAAACCAAGAAGAACCCGCCCATGAAGCATTCCATCCACGTTGTCATGGTGCCTGTGGTTTGCCACGTGATTCCGGTGGCTACAACCGAGATGAACAGGCCGATTAAAATGAGCGGCCAATACGTCCGCCAATGGATGGGTTTGAGGCCAGATGCCACCGCATTGGAGGCGCTGGTACGAACCGAATACTTCGGATGTGGTGCTAATTCTGCTGCGACTTCGGCGAGGTCAATAGAACGCCCAGCTGTAAGGATCGCTTGCTTCGCATCGAGGTCCACGGCCACTTCAGAGACGGAATCGATTTGCTGCAACGTGTAGGTCACTTTTGCCGCGCAACCGCTGCACGTCATGCCGTCGATTGTGAACGTGGATTTCATGATGCGAAGTTCGAGGAATTCGGGTGAAACGCGTTGAAATCAGCCGTATTTTTGTCCCTCACAAACGCCCGCTTTCATGCAGTTGAACGAACTCACAGCCCTTTCTCCCATTGACGGCCGTTACCGAAACAAAACCGCTGCGCTGGCGCCTTACCTATCGGAGTGGGGCCTCATGAAATACCGAGTCGAAGTGGAGGTGGAGTACTTCATCGCATTGGTTGGTGAGCCCGCGTTGAATTTGCCTGCGTTGGAACCCCAAACGCTGCAAGACCTCCGGTCCATTTACACCGCCTTTTCCGAAGCAGATGCAGAGAAAATCAAAGCCTTCGAACGCGTCACCAACCACGATGTGAAGGCGGTGGAGTACTTCATCAAGGAGCGCATGACCGAATTGGGGTGCGGAGCGATTCAGGAATTTGTCCACTTTGGCTTGACCTCCCAAGACGTCAACAACACGGCCATTCCGCTTTCACTCAAGCGCGCTACCCAAGAAGTGTTCATTCCGTACCTCGATGAGATGCGTGCCACGCTGCTCGCGCAGGCGCGGGAATGGCGAGACATTCCGATCTTGGCGCGTACCCACGGCCAGCCGGCATCCCCGGTCACGTTGGGCAAGGAGTGGGCTGTGTTTGTGGACCGCTTGGATGTGCAGCTCGCGAAATTGAAGGCCTTGGACTATCCGGCCAAGTTCGGTGGAGCGACAGGCCAGTTCAACGCCCACTTGGCGGCGTATCCGAACGCAGATTGGGTCGCCTTTTCCAACCGGTTTGTCGGTGAGGGCCTCGGCTTGACACGCAGCCAGATCACCACGCAAATCGAACACTATGACGGGCTGGCCGAATGGTGCGATACCGTCCGACGGATTCAAGTCATTTTGATGGACCTGTGCAAAGATGTTTGGACGTACATCAGCTACGAGTACTTCAAGCAAAAAATCAAGGCCGGTGAGGTGGGCAGCAGCGCGATGCCCCACAAAGTGAATCCCATCGACTTTGAAAATGCCGAAGGCAATTGGGGGGTGTCCAATGCCGTGTTGCAGCACTTTGCAGAAAAGTTACCCATCAGCCGACTGCAGCGTGACCTCACGGACTCGACGGTGTTGCGGAACCTAAGCGTGCCCCTTGGTCACAGCTTGGTGGCGTTGCAATCATTGCAAAAGGGATTGGGCAAGTTGTTGTTGAATACGGCCGCAATCCAAGCGGACCTCGATGCCAATTGGGCCATTGTAGCCGAAGGCATTCAGACCATCTTGCGCCGGGAAGGGTACCCCAAGCCCTATGAGGCCCTCAAAGCGTTGACGCGTCAAAACACGGCTATTACGGAGGAGAGCATCCAGGCGTTTATCCAGACGCTGGACGTGTCGGAGGAAATAAAGCAGGAACTCCATCGTTTATCCCCCAGTAATTACATTGGGCTGTCTGCCCAGTTGGTGGACGGATTGAAGGACCATTGATTTGAAGCGATTGCGGGAGTTGATTCGGTATGTGTTGCCGTACAAGGCCAACTTGGCGGTGAACATTGTTTGCAACATCCTGAATGCTTTTTTGTCCCTCATCACATTTCTCAGCGTAGTTCCATTTCTGAGGATTTTGTTCGGCGGGACTTCCGCTGATGTGGCGGTTGAGTTGCCAGCGGACGCCGGCGGAATCGAACGCTTGAGCGGACAGTTCGATTCCTTTGTTCAGTCCGTTGGAACGGAAGCTGCCCTGCTGTGCATCTGTCTGGGCATCGTGTTGGTCACCGTATTGAAGAATGCCGTCGGTTATACGGCGTTGTTCTCGCTCGCGACAATCCGAACGGGGGTCAGCCGGGATTTGCGGAATGCGATGTACGTAAAGGTGCTGAAATTGCCCATGGCATGGTATTCCGATGCGCGCAAAGGCGATGCCATCAGCCGCATGACCAACGATTTGATGGAGGTCGAGTTCAGCATCATCGGCACCGTTGAAATCCTCTTCAAGGCACCCATCGCCATTTTGGTCTCGTTGGGCACGTTGTTCTACCTGAGCTGGGAATTGACCTTGTTCTCCATTCTGTTCCTGCCGTTGAGCGGATACGTCATCAGCCGCATTGCGAAGAGCTTGAAGTACGCCGCTCGCAAAGGGAAGGAGGAGCTGGGCGGGCTGGTTTCGATTTTGGAGGAAACCCTCGCGGGCATTGCCGTGGTCAAGGCATTTCACGCCGAAGACCGTTTTCACCGCCGGTTTGACGCGTCGAACCAACGGTTTTTCAAATTAATGCGCCGGCTGTATAAGCGCGAATACCTCTCTTCCCCGGTCTCGGAAACCGTTTCATTGACGGTGATGGCGGTGTTGCTTTGGTTTGGGGGCAAGCTCGTGTTGAGTGGAGAAGGTGGATTGACCGGAGATTGGTTCATTGGGTATTTGGTGGTGTTTTCGCAGATCATCCCACCGGCCCGCTCCATCAGCGACGGGTGGTTTCGCATCCAAAAAGGAGCGGCGTCGTTGGATCGATTGGACGAAATACTGGATGCCGCGGAAGAGGTCAACGCAGGCACTGCTGAGGCCCAACCGCTGGAGTCTGAGATCCGCTTCGAGAAGATCACCTTTGCTTACGGCGCCGAACCGGTGTTGAAGGAGGTGTCGTTTGAGGTCAAAAAGGGAGAAACGGTTGCGCTGGTCGGCCCGAGCGGTTCCGGCAAGACGACCTTGATGCACTTGCTGGCCCGTTTTTATGACATCCAAGAGGGGCGAATCGCTTGGGATGGTAACGATATCAGCACTTTTGACGTTTCCGGTTTCCGAGCACAAATGGGCTTGGTTACCCAGGAATCCCGCATTTTCAATGCATCTGTAGCGCAGAACATTGACCTAAATTCGCTGGCTGGAGGGAAGGTGGAGCAACAGCGGCTGGAGGCGGCTGCCGAAGCGGCCAATGCCCGGGAATTCATCGAGGCGATGGAGGGCCAATGGGAGGCGAATGTGGGAGATGGCGGCGGCAAGCTGAGTGGCGGTCAGCGCCAACGCTTGAGTATTGCTCGCGCCCTTTACAAGGATCCGCCGGTGCTGTTGCTGGATGAGGCCACCTCGGCGCTGGACACAGCTTCGGAGCAGAAGGTGCAGGAGGCTATCGGTCGATTGATGAAGGGACGAACCAGCTTGGTTGTGGCTCACCGCTTGAGCACCATACGCCATGCCGATAAGATCCTTGTGCTCGACCAGGGCCGCATCTGCGAGTCTGGGACCCACGAAGAACTTATGGCGCAGGAGGGCCTGTACCACCGCTTGGTGATCATGCAAGATTTCAACTGATCAAATCCATGCCTCCGAGAAAAACCCGTTTGGGAGCATTGCTGAACAACCGTTGCCCCAAATGCTACGAGGGTCGGCTATTCAATTCCCATGCCTATGACCTCAAACGCGTGAGCGAAATGCCCGCGGAATGCACAGTATGTGCGGAAGACTTTGCACGTGAACCGGGGTTTTATTTTGGCGCCGCTTATGTGTCTTATGCGCTGACTGTGGCGCTGTGGATTGCGCTGTTTGTGGCCCTCACGTGTTTCGATTGGTGGGGTTGGATGGCTTTTTCGTTTTTCGAAGACGTGCCGTTTTTCCTGACTACAGGAATTGTGCTGCTGGTGGTTTTGATGCCTGTGCTGATGCGTTTGAGCCGTTCGATCTGGCTGCCCATGTTCACGCGAAATAGGTGAAACCCGATGGGCCTAAAAAATCAAAGGGGCCCCTCCGTTGAGGGACCCCTTCTCACCAAATCGCCTGATTCATTTACGCTCAATTCGAGCGTGGCAAAACCAAAACCTAACTGCTATTACGGGGGCAGCTCTTTTTTGGTTACACTTTTCTGAAAAAAAATCGAGAATCCAGGTTAAAATACTGATTTACAGTATTTTATTTTCCGTATTTTTTTTGAGACATCTCTTCGTTTTGCACGCGGATGCTCTCTTTGTGAACCTGTTCGAGGTAGGTTTCAATGAATTCTGGGCCCAGGCCTGCTGCTTGTGCCCAGGCGCCACGGGTCTTGAATACCTCCTTCCAGCGTTGCATCTGCAGGATGGTCATACCGTGGTTCTTTTTGTACTGACCGATTTCGCGTGCCAAGTTCATGCGGGTTTGCAGCAGCTCGATGACTTGTTCGTCAATGGAGTCCATCTGCAATCGCAAGGCCTCGAGGTTGGCCGGATCGGAGGGTCCGGTGTGGGCGTCGCGGATGGTCAGCCCTTGAATCAACGCTTCGAACCCAGCAGGGGTGACCTGCTGGTCGGAATCGCTCATCGCCGCCTCTGGCTGGCAGTGGCTTTCCATCATCAAGCCGTGCATGCCCAGATCCATGGCTTTCTGAGCCACGCGTTCAAGGAGTTCCCGCTTGCCGGCAATGTGGCTTGGATCGCATATGATGTTCAAATCGGGCATGGCCATTTGCAGGGCGATGGCGATTTCCCACATCGGTGCATTGCGGTATTCCTGTTGACCGTAGCGACTGAATCCCCGGTGTATGGCCCAAACTGGCGCATCTGTTGCTTTGCGCACCCGTTCAATGGCGCCTATCCACAACGGCAGGTCAGCGTGCATGGGGTTCTTGACAAAAACCGGTACGTTGGTTCCTTGGAGAGCCGTGGCGATTTCTTGAACGGCAAAGGGACTCACCGTGGTGCGGGCTCCGATCCACAGCACATCAATGCCCGCCTTCAAACACGCTTCAACGTGCTGGGTGTTGGCCACTTCGGTTGCTACGGGGATGCCGGTTTCTCGCCGCGCGGCTGTAAGCCATTGCAGAGCCGGTTCCCCGATGCCTTCAAATGCATTGGGTCGTGTGCGTGGTTTCCAAACCCCTGCTCGAAATAAATGAATACCTGTATGCTGCAAAGCACGCGCAGTGTCCAGTACTTGCTGCTCAGATTCGGCACTGCAGGGACCGCTGATTAGAAAGGGCCTTTTTACTCCAGTGATGGAGGTGTCGAGCGGTGCGCCGATGGGGTTGTTGGTAACCACTCTACAAAGATAAGCCGCTTACACAGTGAAATGGAGGGGTTGCGCATTAGAATCCGTGCGTGGAGTCCGCACTTGCTTGAGCGGCGAAAAAAAAGCCCTGGCTGCGCCAAAGCTTTTTCAGTACCCGGAACTGGACTCGAACCAGCACGCCCGAAGGCACAGCCGCCTGAAGACTGCGCGTCTACCAATTTCGCCACCCGGGTA
>DJYV01000171.1:7587-10138 GCA_002448555.1 Flavobacteriales bacterium UBA6969 | reverse complement strand
ATGGTACGTCATGGTGCAGTCGGCTTTGGACGAAGTGCGGATGCAAATTGGAATGGACCTCAAGGTGCAACTAAACCAAACATTGATGGACGCGCTGCAGGGGTCGGTTTCATTGGACGGATCGAACGCTGAATGGCTCGAAATCGATGAAGGCCAGACGCTGCCGGCGATGGACTGGGAGCGTTCGGATGCCACTTCCAACGATTTGTCTGGGAATGATGCTTCGGTTTGGCCAACGCCCGCTGCGAATGATGCTGAGATGGCAGTGATCCTCGAACGCATTTTGCAATTGATTGAAAACCAAGAGACGCGCTTGAGGCAGCTCGAAGCGGGAGGCAGCCCTTCGATTGCGATGCCATCCAGTGTTCCGGAATTGGCATCTGGCGCCCTGCGTCTTCCGGAATACATCGACGTTTCGTTTTACACCGGCTCTTCCAAGCTGACTCTGGGGGCACAATTGCAACTGAACGAAATCATCGAAGTGATGGGTCGTCGCCCACAGGTGCGTGTGGTGTGCACAGGGCATGCGGACCTGCCCGGAGACCGCCAGTCCAACCTGGCCTTGTCGCGGCGCCGGGCTGAAGCGGTGCGTGCGTATTTACTTCAGAGCGGCATCGAACCTGCGCGGGCCTTGCTTAATTTCTTCGGAGAGGAGCGCGCCTCAACCACCGGGCCGTCCGACCGCAGGGTGGAAGTGCGGTTTTACTTGAATTGAGGTTTGCACCCGATTCTTCCTGACCTTTGTGGCAGATTGCGCCCCCATGAAGCTCATTTGCATCGGTAGAAATTATGCGGATCACGCGTCCGAACTGGGCAATGCCGTGCCGGCTGAACCGCTGTTCTTTTTGAAGCCGGATAGCGCTGTTTTGCCGCATCGCCATCCGTTTTACATTCCGGCGTGGACGAAGGAAGTTCACCACGAGGTGGAGTTGCTCGTTCGCATCACGCGCAATGGAAAAAGCATCGCTCCTGAGTTTGCCCATCGGTATTTCGATGAGGTATCCCTGGGCATTGACTTCACGGCGCGGGACGTTCAATCGGCATTGAAAGCCAAAGGCCACCCGTGGGAGAAGGCCAAAGGATTCGATGGTTCAGCAGTATTGAGCAAGAAGTGGCTGCCCATATCGACCTGGGCGAACGGCTGGGAGCAGGTGCCCTTTGCGCTGAAGAAAAACGGCGAGGTGGTGCAATCCGCGACCGCGGAATCCATGCTGTTTCATGTGCATGAGCTCATTTCCCACGTGTCCCACTACATGACGCTCAAGATGGGTGACATCCTGTTCACCGGGACACCGGCCGGGGTGGGCTCGGTCGCTGATGGGGATGTGCTGGAGGGGTTCCTGGATGACCAACCCATGTTTCGCGTGCAAGTCCATGGCTAACCAACTGTTTTTGGTCGGGTATATGGGGGCTGGGAAGACCACGGCTGCAAACGCCTTGTCCCTTCGAACGGGCTTGCCGATGATAGACCTCGATGAAGAATTGGAGCGCCGTGCGGGGTGTTCCATTGCGGCGTTGTTTGACCAAGATGGGGAAACGGCATTCCGAAACAAGGAAAGCGACTTGTTGCTCCAAATTGCAGGCAACGCAGCGCTTCCCATTGTGGCATGCGGAGGCGGCATCATGGGCAATTCGACGAACGTCCGCACGATGCAGACTCACGGCCATGTGGTTTGGATTGATCCACCTTTTGAGGTAATCCTCGAACGGTTGCGTGCCAATCCCGAGGAGCGTCCGCTGTTGGCGACGATGGGAGACCCGTTTGACGAGGAGGTGCTGCGTGCGCATTTCGCGGAACGTCAATCCGGGTATGCCAAAAGCGACGAACGCATCCGTGATTTATCGGAAGAGGTGCTGGCGGCGTTGGCGGATCGAATCAGTCGTGGAGGGTAGCCGCATCGCTTGCGCTCGCAGATGCCTCGATGCTCACTTCGATGTGCTCCTTTAAGTTGGTGCTCAACGTCAATCCACAAAAGTCCGCTCGCACTGGAAATGAACGGTGAATACGGTCAATCAATACAGCTGTCGCCACGCGTTTTGGTCCGGCGCTGAGGATGTGGTGCACCGCGTACATCAGCGTCTTGCCCGAGTTTAACACGTCGTCCAGCACGATGACCGATTGTCCAGTGAGGGTCTCCGACGATGCGCTCAATGCGATATCGCCTTCGAGGGGATTGGATTTGTTGAGCGTCAGGACCGAAGCCTGAACCTGCAACCCACCCACTGCTTCGATGATTTCACCGATGCGCTTGCCCACGGGTTCCCCATTGCCCGCAATGGTGATGAGGTGAAGCACGTCTTCGGTATGAAACTCCTCAATGATTTGGCGGGCAATCCGCTGAAGCTTGCGCTCAATCTGTTCGGATTCAAGGATGTGGGTGCTGCTCATGGTTCAAAGGTCTGCTGTTTTTTCGAATACTCCAACCGCTTCGACATGGGAGGTGTGGGGAAATTGATCGACCAAGGTCAGTTTGGTCAGTGTATAACCAGCTTCGGCCAGTGTCGCGATGTCGCGGGCCTGTGTAGCGGGATTGCAGGAGACGTACACCAT
>DJYV01000171.1:2100-7203 GCA_002448555.1 Flavobacteriales bacterium UBA6969 | reverse complement strand
GGATCGAGTACGATGGTATCAATCTTGCCGGCGTACTCAGGGTATTCGAGGAGGAATTTCCCCACGTCCGCGGCGTGGAATTCGATGTTTCTGATGCCGTTTTTCTGGGCACTTCGTCGGGCATCGACAATGGCCTGCTCCACGATGTCCACTCCAATGACCTTCCGGTTCGAAGCACGCGCCAGCAATTGCCCAATGGTACCCGTGCCGCAGAACAGGTCCATGACGTAGCCATCGGATGGGGCGCCATCGGTCCAACCAGCGGTGGCTTCATCGACGGTCATCTCATACAGCCGCTCAGCACTAGCGGGATTGGTTTGAAAGAAGCTGGCCATTTCGACATCGAAGTCCAAGCCATGGAGGGTTTCGGTGACGAAGGGGTCGCCGTAGATGCACGTGCTTGCGCCGGCTCGGGCCTCGACCCGTTCGCCTTTGTCGTCATTGATGGTATGCAGGATCCCCTGAATGCGGTCACCGAGCAAGCCTTTGAGCTGGGTGATGAAGGCATCGCGATCGAAGTCAGCGATGTCGTCTGAAGTGGTCACCAGGTTGATGAGCAACCGTTGGGAGGCGATGCTTTTTCGCACCACCAAGAAGCGGAAGAAGCCTTCGCGTCGCGGCGGATGCCAAGCGGGAAGACCGGTTGATTCAAACCACGCACGGAGTTGCGGCAAGGCGTTTTCGACATCGGCGTCGAACAGGCCGGAGTCGCGGTTGAGGTCTTCGACGGCCCACCACGTGCCCCGTCGCTTGAAGCCAAGTCCGAATCGGTCCTCTTTTGCTCCGGTTGCCGGGTTGTGTACGATGGCCGAGAAGCTGTACTCCATTTTGTTGCGGTAGTGCCAGTTTTCAGGCGAACCGACCAAGCACTGGTACACGCTGTCTAGGTGCTCCACGTTGCCGATTTTACGGTAGAGTTCGAGTGCTGTCTGCTCCTTCAAGGCATGCTGATCCGCGATGGGCAGGTGGGCATATGGAGCGCCGGGGATTTCTTGGTAAGGAATCGCTTGTTCACTGGGGGAGCGCTCGAGGACGTCTTCAAGTTTGCATTCCGCATACTTGGATTTGCACTTGACCACCCGCGCATTCACCCGTTGCCCCGGCAGGGCGTTCTGAACAAAAATGACAAAGGGACCTCGATCCGTTTCCTGCCGAGCTATGCCTTTGCCTCCAAATGCAACATCTTGAATGTCAAGTGTTAAGACTTGGTTTTTCCGAAAGAGTCGTTCGCGTCTCACGGGTGCAAAAGTACGCCGTTCGGCGCTGTATCTTGCGCTTATGCTCGGGATGCGTTTCGATTTGATGGGTTTGGGGATGGCGCTCGCCTTTGGTATGGTGAATGCAGACGTCCACGCACAAGCCAATGCCGAGTTATCGGTGTGCACCTTCAATGTGCGGTACGACAATCCCAACGATACCATTAAGTGGCATGAACGCCGAAATGAAGTGGCATCGGCAATTCGGTATTTCGACATTGCGGGCGTGCAAGAGGCGCTGCCTAATCAATACGACGATTTGAAATCACTGATGCCGAAGCACGAGACGTTTGGTGCCGGGAGGGATGCCGATGGAAACGGGGAGGCGTGTCCGGTTTTTTGGAATGCGGAGCGGTTCGACTTTCTGCGTGGAGAGACCCGTTGGTTGTCGTTGAATCCCCTGCAGGAAGGCAGTGTAGGATGGGACGCAGACCTGCCACGAATTGCCACGTTGGTGGTGCTATTCGACCGCAAGCGGCAGCAAACGGTCCGGGTCATCAACACGCATTGGTCCCATGTGGGGGAAAAGGCGCGGCTGAATGCGGCGGCACTGGTGGCCGGATGGAGCGGCTGGGACGGTGACGCCTCCGACGAGTTGGTGGTGGTCTGCGGCGATTTGAATGCGGAGCCCCAAACGGAGCCGGTCCAGAACCTCATGGCGTCAGCAGACCTGGTTGATACCTATGACGCCGCGCGTTACCGCTGCCGAAAGTCATTCGGGACGTACACCACCTTTTTGCCTGAAAACTTGGCCAACGCTACCCGCATCGACTACATCTTCTACCGGGGCAATGCTACCGTTGATTGGGTATGTGCAGATGAGGTGCTCAAATACGGTGTGTACATCTCCGATCACATGTCGTACCACGCCATTTTCAAATGAAACTTTCGAAGGTCCTTGCCCAGGTTGCAGGGCCCGTCGCGGCCGCTGTTGTGTGGTGGACTGCCAGTAGCCAAGGGCTGCCAGCTGAGGCGACCCGCATTCTTTCTGCTGCCGCATGGATGCTCGTCTGGTGGGTATTGGAGGCGGTTCCGCTCGGTGTGACGTCCGTGCTGCCCATGGTCTTATTCCCGGTCATGGGCATCGCCTCCATCGCTGAGACGACAGTTCCCTACGGCTCTCATTACGTCTTCTTGTTCATGGGCGGATTTCTGATCGCGCTCGCGTTGGAACGTTGGGACTTGCACAAACGCTTTGCCCTTTCGGTGCTGGTCCTCGCAGGGGGCAATCCCCGTTGGCTGATCGCTGGTTTCATGGTAGCCACGGCGGCGCTCAGTATGTGGATTTCCAACACGGCGACCACGCTCATGATGCTCCCCATCGCCCTCTCGGTTTTGCACAAAGTCGATGCCAATTCCCACCCCAATTTCGCGTTGGCCTTGTTGCTGGGGACCGCCTATTCGGCAAACCTTGGCGGCATAGCAACCTTGATTGGAACACCGCCCAATGTGGCTATGGCCGGGGTGCTTCAAGACCAATTCAACCTCGAGGTTCCGTTTTTGGAATGGACGCTGATGGCGCTGCCGTTTTCGCTGCTGATGCTCTTCGTCGTTTATGGGTTGTTGACCCGAGTGTTGACGCCGGTTGCCCGCGGCAGCCTGAGCCAGGGCCACGATGAAATCAGAGACGAACTCGCTGCATTGGGACCTTGGAAGCTCGCGGAGCGCCGGGTGGCAGTGGTATTCGCCATTACGGGACTGCTGTGGGTCGGACGTCGGTGGTTGGTCGATTGGACGGGGTTGGAAATCAACGATACCACAATTGCCATGGCGGCAGGCGTTGGGCTTTTTCTGATTCCCAGTTCTGACCGTCACTCCGAGCGTTTGTTGACGTGGCGTGATACCCGCAACTTACCGTGGGACATTCTGTTGTTATTCGGCGGAGGCCTCACCTTGGCCAAAGCACTGGCAGAGGCAGAGGTCTTGACCATGGTCGCGCAGGCCCTGGCCGATTGGGACGGAGTCAGCCAGGGGTTGCTGGTGTTGCTTTTTGCCGGGGTCGCCCTGTTGTTGACGGAGGTCATGAGCAACTTGGCGTTGACCGTCGTAATGGTGCCCATTGTGGGGCAAATTGCATTGGAGTGGGGCGTAAATCCGATGTTGCTTGTAATTCCGGTGACGATTGCCAGTAGCTGTGCCTTCATGCTTCCCATGGCGACGCCTCCCAATGCCATCATTTTTGGCAGCCAACGCATTACCATAAGGGAAATGGCTTCGGTGGGATTGGTGTTGAATGTGATCGCGGCCGTGCTTGCATGGGTTTGGGGCGTGTGGGTTTTGCCGGAGTGGTTGGAGTTCCTCTAACTTTGTCGTGTGAAGCGCATTGCCATATTGAATGGGCCCAACTTGAACTTGTTGGGCACCCGGGAGCCCGGTGTTTACGGCCATCAAACCCTGGAGGACTTGGAGGCGAGTTGGGTTGCTTTCGGACAGACGCATGGCGTGGAAGTCATTTGTTTTCAATCCAATGTCGAAGGCGAACTCATCGATGCCATTCAAGCAAACGGGTTTGAAGCCGATGCCATCTTGATCAACCCCGGAGGGTACACCCACACCAGCGTCGCCATTCGCGACGCGATTGCGGCAGTGGATGCACCCGTGTACGAGGTTCACATATCGCATCCGGATGCCCGCGAGGAATTCCGCAAGACTTCACTCGTGCGCGAAGTCTGCGCAGGGGGCGTCAGTGGCCTTGGTGTCCGGGGCTATATGTCCGTGCTGGAGTCAATTATTTTCAAATAATTCAGCGGGGTCAAAACTTCCTCAGTCCCTTGTCAATCAGCTTGGCGAGCTGCGCTGCGGACTTGTTGTCGAGTTGCTTGCCGAGTACGAATCGGCCCCGGAGGTAAGTGAATTGGAGTGAGTCACCGCCCATAATCCAAAAGCTCTGATCGAGGTTTTGCATGAATTTGGTCGGGTCGCGCTGGACGACTTCCATCTTTTTGATGTTGCCTTTGATGAAGAAACGCGCCCGTCCGAGGTCGTTGAATGCGTTTTTGACACTCATCCCTTCCGCCGTGATGCGGACCATTTCCCTTCCGATTCGTCGCCACAAAATCACCTTCAGCACACGAAAGGCGAAAAACACCCAGAATGCCATGAACACGAGGAAGAACGTGCGGTCACTGCCTGTGGTGCCGGCCATCTCCATGGCCGTTGCTCCGCCTACGCCCAACCACGCCAAAAACCAGCCTTCGAGCATCAGTCGCTGGCTGCGTGGAATGGCCTGGTCGATGATGATGGTCAACGCATCCTCGTGCCAGGCATAGGTGATGCGGTCTCCAATGGATTGAACGGTGGACGATGGCATGCGTTGGGAATTACGGGGCGAGGCGGTGGTAGATGGCCTCGTAATGCGGCAAGATTTTCATGACGTGAAATTCCTGTGCGCGGGCTTGTGCAGCTTCCTTGAACGAAGCGTGTTGATCGGGGTTGTCGAGCAAGGCATGCGCATGACGCCCCATGGCTTCCACGTCGCCGACCGGGGCGAGGTAGCCGCTGACACCGTGTTCCACAACCTCGGGCATTCCGCCGGCATCGGAGGCGACTACGGGCACTCCCGCAGCAAGGGCTTCCAGTGCGGAGAGGCCAAAGCTCTCCGTTTTTGACGGCAGCAAAAACAAGTCACTGACGAGCAACGGTTCAATGGGGTTTTTGATTTTGCCAATGCTCACCACATCGGAACGAATGCCTTGTTCCTCAGCACGCTTCTCTGCACGGGTGCGCTCAAGTCCGTCGCCAACCAAAAGCAATTTGGCCAGCTGGTTGGCGCGAACGCTGGCAAACACATCAACCACATCTTCAACGCGCTTGACCGGTCGAAAATTCGAAATGTGCGTGATGATTG
>DJYV01000171.1:0-1710 GCA_002448555.1 Flavobacteriales bacterium UBA6969 | reverse complement strand
CAGATGAAGTTGTGGATCACTTCGATTTCCCGATTAACCCCGAACAATTCTAGGGTGTCACGCTTCAGGCAGTGGGAAACTGCTGTGACGGCATTGGACTCATTGATGGCGTGGGCAATGACCGGCTCAAAGGCGGGGTCCCTGCCGAGTAAGGTGATGTCTGTGCCGTGAAGCGTAGTGACGATGGGCAAGTTGATGCCTTCCTTGGCGAGTATGTCGCGCGCCGTAATCGCCGCACTCGCATGGGGAATGGCGTAGTGCACATGGAGGAGGTCGAGCGCGTGGGTTTTTGCTACTTCAACCATTTTTGATGCCAACACCAATTCATAAGGCTGGTAGTCGAAAAGCGGGTAGTCGCTCACCCGGACTTCGTGGTAGTAAAGGTTCTTTTTCAAACTCCCCATACGCGCCGGGGTGCTGTAGGTGATGAAATGAAGTTCATGTCCTTTTTCCGCCAGGGCTTTGCCCAATTCGGTGGCCACGACGCCAGACCCACCAAAGGTGGGGTAACACACAAAACCAATGCGCAGGCTCTTCATTCCATTTCGTTGTTGAACCGGGACGGAATTCCGTACGCTTTATACACTTGGTGTTGCACTTTGGTTCGGACGTCCCAATCGATCAACTTTCGATTTTCAGCCGAAGGAAAGGTGCGGTTGCTCAAAAACACAAAAACGAGGTCGTGATCTGGATCCGACCACGCCAGCGTTCCAGTAAACCCCGAATGACCGAAACTTGATTCACTCACTTCATCGCAGGTTGGACCGGCGTCGGGCTCGTTGGCCGGACGGTCGAAACCACAGGCCTTGCGGTGATCGGGGTCAGGATCCACGCGCTGCGTCCACGCTTGGATGGTTTCCGGTTGAAAGAAATCCACGCCGCCATACGTTCCACCCATCCGGAGCATGTACATCAGTCGGGCCACATCGTAGGCATTTCCGAACAGCCCTGCGTGTCCACAGACCCCGCCCAACATCGCCGCGCCGGGGTCGTGCACATCGCCTTGCACGGTGCACCGGCGAAAGACCGTGTCCACTTCGGTTGGGGCCACCGATGTCGTGGCGTTTTTTCTAGGGTTGAATCCCAGGCTGTGCCAGTGCGCGGGAGCGTAAAACTGTTCTTGCGTATACGGGTCAAGGCCCTTTCCTGTGAGCCCTTCGATGATGCGCTGAATGGCGTAATACCCCAAGTCGCTGTAGCGGTGTGTGCCCACGGCATCGACTTCAGAAGCGACGATGCGGTCCCAGATGGAATCGCGCCAGGCCGGTCGCATGTAGCACGCGTCGGAAATGCGTTCCGGATGGGTTTCAGTGGGTACGGGTGAAAAGGCAGTGCTGTCTTCCAGGGCTTCCAAGTAGAATGGGATCCACGATTGGAGTCCCGCACGGTGGGACAGGACGTCCCGCAATTGTCGGCTTCCCATGTCTGTGCCTTCCAGCTCAGGGAGGTAGGTGTCGAGGCTGGCGTTGAGTGCGATTTTACCTTCCTCTTCAAGGCGCATCAGGGACAGGGTAGAGGCGGCAATTTTGGTGACGCTCGCGAGGTCGTACAAGGTGCTTGCCTGTACCGGATGTTCTCCGTCCAAAGTTCCATAGATGCCGTCGTGAACAATGGAGCCTTCGTGTGCAACCACCACGCGGCATCCTGGCATGGCCCCTCCATCAATGGCGTCGATGACGATGCTGTCAATGGCGGCATTCGTCGAGATGC
>DJYV01000156.1 GCA_002448555.1 Flavobacteriales bacterium UBA6969 | reverse complement strand
GCGCGGCGCTAACGGCGTCATCCTTATAACGACTAAGCGCGGCAAGAAGGGCACGTCGTTCGAATTCAGCACACGCACCGGCATTGGTACCGCTGCCACGCGTCCCAACATGATGGACACGGAAACCTACTTGGCCCTGCGCCAAGAAGCTTGGGAAAACGACGGCGGCACCGGATACGTTTGGTTGCCGAATATGAGCTCTGCAGCAGATGACCCCGCCACCCGGCGAGAAGCCTACCTCAGGGCCATGGAGACGAACACAGATTGGGTCGACCAGACCATTGGCGTCGGCAATAAGAATGCTGTGAATTTTGGCGTAAGACAAGGGGGCGACAAGTACAATTTGTACGCGGGCTTCTCCAAGGACAACAACCAAAGCTACCTCCTCGGCAACAGCTACGACCGCACCAGCGGACGCATCAACCTCGACTGGAGTCCGTCGAGCAAAGTAAAAGTCCTCCTCAGCTCTTCGTTGAGCCGGGGCGAGAACAACCGCATCGATGCCGCGTGGTCAGGCGGTTTGGGCGACGCTATGTCGAACGCCCTTCCCTACTACCCCGTTCGCTACGATGAAGATGTATACGACGCCAACGGCAACATCGAGCACGAGGCCGGCGAGTACTTTTTGTGGTTTGACGAATGGGGCGGAACCAAGAATCCGGTGGCTGTGCGTGAATTGAAGAAGTGGAAAACAACCGAAGACCGCTCCATCAGCAATGCGCAGTTGATCTACTCACCCATTGCGAACCTCAACCTGAAGGTCAGTGGCGGTTTTGACTACCTCCACCTCCGCGAAGACGTCTTCAACCCCGGTGCCTTGTCCATCACAACGGAACTGGGTAGCGCCAACCGCTACGCGAACTACGTGTTGAACTGGAATTACAGCGCCACGGCAGATTACCGCTGGGAATTGGATGACACCCAAGCCTTGAATTTCTTGGTGGGAAGTGAATTCCAACGCACAGACAACTACGGCTACAGCCTTTTCTACGGCCAAGTTGAAGGCCCCATTTTCGAAAATGACTCGTTATCAGAGGACGCTGCGAACGTCAACACCACAATCAACTTGCCCTCGCAGCATAGCTTCCTCTCGTACTTCGGACGTTTTAACTACAACTTGAAAGACCGTTACTTCTTCCAGGCAACTGCGCGTGTTGATGGCAGTTCTCGCTTCGGCCGCGACAGCCGGTACGGCTTCTTCCCATCGCTTTCCGCGGGCTGGGTCGTTTCCGATGAAGACTGGTTCAACAGCAAGCGTATCAGCTTTTTGAAGGTCCGCTCGAGCATTGGTTACACCGGGAACGCAGCATTGCCAGATTATGCACGCTTCGGCACGTATTCCGCCGCCAACAATGGCATCACCTACGCTGCTGATTCCATCCTCTACCCCATCCAGCCCGAGAATCCGACCCTTCGCTGGGAAACCTCGCGCACCGTCGATGCGAGTGTTGAACTGGGGTTGTTGGAAGATCGCATCACCACGGAGTTGGCGTTTTACCACAAATACTCCACCGACGTGTTGATGAACGTGAGCACACCGGCCAGCACCGGCTTCACCAATTTCTGGGACAACGTCGGAACCATCTTGAACCGTGGCGTGGAACTCTCCATCAAGTCCCGAAACCTCATTGGCAAATTCCAATGGACCACCGACTTGAACGTAGCACGGAACTACAACGAGTTGGTCGACATCGGAAACTACACCCCGGACGCCGTCAGCGGCGGAACCAACGACTCTCGCGTCATTGTCGGCCGACCGGTCGGATCGTTCTTCCTCGTAGAGCACAGCCACGTCGATCCGGAAAACGGCTTGCCCGTCTACCTCGACCTCGAGGGCAACGAGACCTATGACTACAACAACGACATCCGACAGTATGTCGGTGACGGCCTGCCGGATTTGATTGGTGGCATGAACAACACGTTCCGCTATGGAAACTGGGATTTGAGCGCCCTCGCCACCTTCAGCATCGGAGCCAAAATCTTCGACTCATCCGCCAAGCGACAACTCGGTGTGGTCTCCGGTTGGAACATGCGCGACGAAAAACTCGACCGCTGGAGACAGCCGGGCGACATTGCCACGTATCCGCGTTTGACATTGGATGAAACCACCTACAGCTTGCCTTCAGGCTTCCCTTGGTGGAACACCAGCCTCTTCATTTTCGATGCGTCCTACCTGCGCCTGCGCAACTTGACCTTGGGCTACAATGTCCCGCTGGGCAAGGACAGTGGTTTGCAGAACTGCCGCATCGCGGTGAACGCGACGAACCTCTTCACCATCACCAACTTCCCCGGATTGGACCCGGAGGTGGTTCGTGACTTCGAAAACGCACAGGACCGTAACATGAGCCCGAACGTCACCTACCTGACGCCGCCTCAAGAGCGCGCCTTCACCCTTTCCATTTCCACCAACTTCTAATCGGCAACCATGAACATCAAACACCTCCTTCTTTTTGCCGGATTGGCCGCTGGGTTGACCTCATGCGACCACTTGCTCGAATTTGAACCCGGGGATGTCATCCTCGCGGAAGACGCCATCCAAGACGCCGACGACCTTCAGCGCTTATTGGTGAGCAACTACGATGTTGTAGCCAACCTTTACGGTGGACGGGTCCAGATTGTCAATGAATTGCGTGGACCCAATTTTGGGGAGCCCGACAACAGCTTGGATTTCACGGCTGTTTACAACCGGGAGACGACCTTCTTCACGGGCATCAATGGCGGCATTTACACCGATTTCTACTACGCGATTTACCGATCGAATGTGGTCATCAAGAATTTCGACATCGTCGAAAACCTCGATCCCGCTGAACGAACGCGCCTCGAAGCCGAAGCTCGTTTCATCCGTGCCATCTGTCACTGGGGAGCCGTCAAAATGTATGCACGTCCCTACGGGTACACGGCGGACAACAGCCACCCAGGCGTGCCCTTGCGTATTGCACCCAGCCAAGATCCCCTGCCGCGTGCGAGCGTCGGAGATGTGTATGCACAGGTGGTGGAAGACCTGAATTTTGCTGCCGACAACCTCCCGGTGGAAAATGGGGTTTACGCGACACAGGATGCGGCCCGTGCTTACCTGGCACAGGTTCACTTCCTCATGGGCAATTACCAGGAAGCGGCGAACTTCGCTAGCGATGTCATCAACTCAGGACGCTACACCTTGGATGAAGACCTCGACCGCTTTGAGACGGATGTCATCAACACTGAAACAGTCTTCGGTATCGTCAGCATGCCCAATGATTTCCGCACCTCTTGGTTCCGCGACAACCTTCGTTCCGACAACAACCCAAGCCCGCAATTGGCCTTCAGCGACGACTTTGCCTTCTTCATGAGCCTCGCGGGCGGTGGAGACGGTCGATCAGCCTGGTTGACTGCAGGCACACGAGCGCTCATCAATCGATTCAACGAAAAAGAATACTTCAACGTTCCCCTCGCTCACTTGACGTTGATGCACCTGATCCGTGCTGAAGCACACGGGGAGTTGAATACAGATTTGGCCACGGCCATTGCCGATATCAACGCCATTCGCGCCCGGGCTTTCGGCGCAGGAAACAATGATTTGAGTGAAACTGCCACGGCGCAAGAAGTCATCGACGCAGCACGCGACGAATTCCGCAAAGAAACCGCCTGTGAAGGACTCTGGACTGACCAATTGCTGCGACGCGGCGCCATGGGTGAAGACATCACCATCCGCGGTGCCGCGTGGGACTGTCCTGGCATGAGCTTGCAGTTCTCCAACACGGAATCCACCGTGCAAGGCTTTGAGTTGAACGAAGAAGGCGGTTGCCTTTAATCCAATTTCGAATGAACATAAACACCACATACACTTCATTGAGCGCCGTATTGATTTTGGCCATTGTCTTCAATGCGTGCAAGCCTGAATCCACGGGCGAATTGGGCGATCCATTCGACAAGGTTGCCGGGATGGCGGGCACGTGGGAGCTCAGCAGCTTCACCCAGCAGGACCTGAACAGCCCCGTCAAGGAAACGCGCGATCTCAGTGCCTTCTACATCGACGGTACCGTAACTCCGCTTCAGTTGACCTTCAATGCCGACCGTACCTACTCCGTTGCGTTGGAAATGGGCAAGAATTACTTCGGTGAAGGCGGCACATGGGGCTTTGACGATGACCTGTACCCCACCTACCTTGAGTTGTTCTCAGCCACAGACACTTTGGTTTACAACCTCGGTGGCATGGTTCGCGAGTTTGACCAACAGCTCGCCATCGAATACCGACGCGATTGCGGCGGAACGGCCACCAACATTTACACCTTTGAATTCAATCGACTGAACTGATGAAGAAGATCTTATTCTCCCTGCTCGCCTTTGCTTGCCTGCATGCAACGGCCCATGCTCAAAAAGCATACGTTCTTCCATCTCCAACCGACGCCAATTCCGAGCTGACGTTGTTCATCGATATGAACCAGAGTGAAGACGGTATCCAAAACAACGGGCTCTCGGCCATCCTGGACGCTTTCCCGGACACGACAGTTTACCTGTGGACGTGGGACCCTTCCGGTCCTGCAGCCGGCAATGGCGATTGGGACAACAGCGCCGATCACCAACAATTGACGAAGGTGGGGGCGAAATTGTACTCCATGACCTTTGTTCCAACGGAATACTATGGCGTCGATGGACCCCAGTTGTTTGCCCGCGGCATATCGTGCTTGGCAAAGCTCAAAAACGGTAACCCCGTCGACGGATTCAGCTTTGAAGCCAAGTCGGAAGACATGCACGTGGACATCATTCCGCAGTTATGCGCTGCTCGCATCTGTCTGTTCCCTGAATTGCGTGAGCCCGATGATTTCTTGACCATCACCTACGACAACACCAAAGAGGTGCTGTACGAAGGGTTGCAGAACATGGGCGATGACGATTGCTACATCTACTTGTTGGGCAAAGTCGACGCCTTCACGAGTTACGAGTACGCTCCGGAAACCGACGTGTATGCTTACCCCGAATTGAAATTGACTTCCATCGGAGAAGGTAAATTCCGAACCACGATGATTCCAGAGGACCTGTTCGCAGGCATCCTGAACGAAGGCGAGTCGTTGTCTGAAATTTGGTACTACATCGTCCGAGAAGGATTTACCTACCCTCCTGGGCCTCCTCCCTTCGAAATCATCTCCTTGCTCGACTGCGAATAAGCATTGCATCGCCACATGAATCGAACCTATATCCCTTTGAAAAGCCATGCCGCCGCATGGCTTTTTGCTGCCTTATCCAGTGCACTTTGGATTGGCTGCACTTCTGAACCTGCTTCCCAATCGGTTGTGCGGCCGTTGACGCCCATTCAGATGAATGCCGACACCACCATCCTGTATTTGAGTGATTTCGCTAGCATTCTCCCGGTCATCGACTCTGTAAAATGGGAAAACGGCACGTTGCTGCCCATCACCGAAGAAGGTGAAGAACGCGTGGTTCGCATGACCGAACAACCGCGCCGGCAAATTGGCTTTCTCCAATTGTGGTCCGGTGGTGCGCATGCGGAAGTTCCGGTTTTCAAAACAACCAAGGAACCGGTGGAACTTCTGCTCACATCCTACCAGCCACATGCGTCGGTTCAAGTCATCGGAAGCTTCACCAATTGGCAAGCCAATCCCATCCAAATGAACGGAAGCCAGGGCTACCACAAGGTAGACTTGATGCTCGACAAAGGAACCCACCTGTATCAACTGGTCATCGACGGTGAAGAGCAACCAGATCCTTCTCATCTGAACCGGGTCCCCAATGGATTTGGCGGATTCAACTCCATCCTTCAAGTGGGTTCAGACGAACCGCCCTTACCGATGAACGTGGAATACATTCCAAGCGTGTCAACTGGGAATGTCCAGCAGGCCGCCGGCTTTTTGGGACGCACCGCACCCAACGCACACTTCTACGCGTGGTGGAACAATGAAATCTATGGATTTGGCCGAACGGATTCGACCGGTTTATTCTCATTGGGCATCCCAGCGGCCGCGTACGCTGAAGAGCGATCATTTGTACGCATTTGGACTTCCACCAAATCCAACAAGAGTCAGTCCCAACTCATCCCCCTGCAAGCGGGCGAACCCATCACCCAGACAAGCCAGCTCAACCGACACGACTGGCACGCCATGGTAATGTACTTCTTGATGGTCGATCGATTCAAAAACGGCGATGCGACCAACGACTGGGCGTGCGAGGATCCGGGCATTCGTCCGGAAGCCAATCACTACGGAGGGGACTTCGCCGGAATCGCTTCATCGCTGGATTACATCCAAGACCTCGGGGCCAATACCATCTGGGTCAGCCCCATCAGCCCCAACCCCGACGGAGCATGGGGCTACTGGTCGGATCCAAATACGGACGTCACGAGTAAATTCAGTGGCTATCATGGCTACTGGCCCATCGCTTCGACCGGAACAGACCGCCGGTTTGGGACGATGGAGGAGTTCAATGCGTTGGTTGAAGCCATTCACGAAAGGGACCAAAACATCCTGGTCGATTACGTGGCCAACCACGTGCACGAGGAACATCCTGTTTACCAAGAACACCCCGACTGGGTCACCAACTTGTACTTGCCCGACGGCTCGTTGAACACCCAACTGTGGGATGAACAGCGCTTGACCACATGGTTTGACACCTTCATGCCCACGTTGGATTTGGAACGACCGGAGGTCTACCAAACCATGACCGACAGCGCTGTGTGGTGGGTGGAAAACACCTACATCGACG
>DJYV01000042.1 GCA_002448555.1 Flavobacteriales bacterium UBA6969 | reverse complement strand
CATCGAATTCGATTACTGTTGCGTACACGGGGTGCTCGCCGCTAAAGAATGCGGGTACGAGACCATCATGATCAACTGCAACCCCGAGACGGTGTCAACCGACTCGGATACAGCGGATAAACTGTACTTCGAGCCCGTTTTCTGGGAGCATATTTACGACATCATCTTACACGAAAAGCCCGAGGGGGTAATCGTGCAATTGGGCGGCCAGACCGCGTTGAAGCTGGCGGAGAAACTCGAGCGGTACGGCATCAAAATCATCGGAACGAGCTACCGGGCGTTGGACTTGGCTGAAGACCGCGGGTCGTTCTCGTCCTTGCTGCGCGACGAAGGGGTACCATATCCAGACTTCGGTGTGGTAGAAACCGCAGACGAGGCCAACGAACTGAGCAAGAAGCTCGGCTTCCCCTTGCTGGTGCGACCGAGCTATGTTTTGGGCGGACAGCGCATGAAGATCGTCATCAACGAGGACGAGCTGGAACGTCACGTTATCGACATTTTCCGGGACATGCCGGACAACAAGGTGCTGTTGGATCACTACCTCGATGGCGCTATAGAATGCGAAGCGGATGCCATCTGCGACGGTGACGAGGTACGCATCATCGGCATCATGCAGCACATCGAGCCCGCCGGTATTCACAGCGGCGACAGTTATGCAGTCCTGCCGCCTTACAACTTGGGCGATTTGATCATCAGCCAGATTCAAGAGTACACCAAGCGCATCGCGCTGGCCTTGGAAACAGTGGGCTTGATCAACATCCAGTTTGCCGTCAAGGACGACCAGGTTTACATCATCGAAGCCAACCCACGTGCCTCGCGAACCGTACCATTCATCGCGAAAGCCTACGGCGAACCGTACGTGAACCACGCGACGAAAGTGATGATGGGTGAGGCGAAGTTGAAGGACCTGCCCCACAACCCGGAACTCGACGGTTACGCCGTGAAAATCCCAGTCTTCTCTTACGAGAAATTCCCCGAGGTCAATAAAGAATTGGGGCCGGAAATGAAGTCGACCGGGGAGGGCATTCGTTTCATTCCCGATTTACGGGATCCGTTTTTCCGCAAGGTCTACAGCGAGCGGAATTTGTACTTGAGCAAGTAACGTGGGGTTGCTTCGACTGATTGCCACGGCCGCGTTGGTGTGGTTTGTGTTTCGTTGGTTGGACCGCTTGTTCGGTGGCCGACAAAACGCCTCACGGAGTCAAGCAGACACGACGCGTCGAGGGCCGCGAGGCGGCAGCCAGCACCGGACGTCCCAACCGAAAGACGACGGATTGGGTGACTACGTGGATTTCGAGGAGGTTGATGAGCCTTGAGGGTGTTCCCCGTAACTTGGGCCTAAATCAAATTTGCGTATGGAACGATTGAAAGCTCATTTCCAAAAACATGCCATGCACTGCGTGGCGGTGCTGGTTTTTTACGCACTGGCTTCGGCCTTACTGTCGAAGTCCTTTGACGGTTACGTGGTGCGCCAAGGCGACATCCAAAACTGGGTGGGCATGAGCAAGGAGGCAAGAGATGCGGCGGTTCTATTCGGTGAAAGCCCGGGCTGGACCAATTCCATGTTTGGGGGGATGCCCACGACTCAAATCTCGCCAGCAAAGCCATCGTTTGATGTGGTAAGGCAATCCAAGCGGGCGATCAATTCCCTGGTGGGATACAATGGCATTTCGGTGTTTTGGTTGGCCATGATCGGGGGGTACATCTTGGCCCTCGCTCTCGGCGCGTCGCCTTGGATTGCCCTGCTTTGTGGGGTGGGGATGGGATTGAGTTCATTCGAAGTGCTCTATTTCTCCGCCGGTCACAACACGAAAGTTCAGGCCATCGCGTACATGCCATTCGTGCTCGCGGGTGTCGTTTGGGCGTACCGGGGGCGGCTGTTTGCAGGCAGTGCCCTTGCGGCATTTGCAACTGCATTGCACGTTTCATCCGGTCACCCGCAGATGACCTATTACCTGTTCTTCTTGCTGTTTGCCATCGGACTTGCCGAGACGTGGCGATTGGGTGTAAAGGAGAAAAATTGGCCCAAGGCGGTGCGGACCAATGCCCTGGTGCTGTTGGCAGGTGTCATCGGGGTCCTGCCCAGCTATGCTCACCTCAAGGAAACGCAGGAATACGCCCAACACACCATCCGGGGCGAACGCCTCCTTGAAGGTGCGGACCCAGCTGAAGCGGCCGAAGGATTGGACCGCAATTACATTTTGGAATACAGCATGGCGGACGGAGAGTGGTTGTCCATCCTTTGTCCGGACATCAAAGGCGGGAACAATCCCCTCTACTGGGGGGAGCAAGCCTTTTCGGGTGGGGCGTTTTACTTCGGCGCCATCCTCGTTGCGTTGTTCTTCATGTTCCTTGTGGCCGGACGCGACCGCCTGCGGTGGCCGCTGTTGGTCATTACGGCTTTGGCGGTGTTTTTAAGCCGGCGAGATGGCGGCGTCCTGACGGATTTCTTCCTGGACTGCGTGCCGGCGTTCAGCAAATTCCGCGACACCAAAATGATGCTCGTGTTGGTCCTAATGACCGTTTCCATGGGAGCGGCACTCGGCTTGAAAGAAATGGTGGCCGAGGCGACACAACCAGGGGGGATGCCGAACAAGCGCCGTTGGTGGTGGTTGGGGAGTGCGCTGGGATTGGTGGTGCTGTTTGCCGGCTTTTACGGTGTGCCGGAGGCATTCTTCGATTTCCAATCTTCCATCCGTAGAGACGTGGCGGTGGAGCAATTGGGATACCAAGAGGCCCTTGCGCGCCGCCTCGAGGTCTTCCGAGCAGACGTACTGCGGACCTTGGGTCTGCTGCTCGTGCTTTCAGGCGTGATTGCCGCAATGGCTTGGAATAAGCTCAAGCCGACCGTTGCGTTGCTCGCGCTTGCGCTCGTGACCACGGTCGATTTGTGGAATGTGGATCAGCGGTATTTCAACGACGAAAAGGTCAATGGGAAGTACCGCAATTGGGTTAAACAGGTAGACCATGCCTTCCCGTTCACGCCGGAGCCACAAATGATGAAATTGTTGGCTCAAGACTTTCGGAGTAACCCCATTAACGAAGAGCGAGCCGAACGTTTGTACGACCATTACCTCGAACGATTCGATGGCATTCGATTGACTCGTGCTGAAAAGGATCGGCTTCAGGCCGTCAGTCAATTCGGGGCCATGCGTTTCAGTGCGGCGTACCGGGTATTGCGCTGGGACAACCCATTCACGGATGCTTCTGCCTCGTATTTTTTCCAAAGTATTGGCGGCTATCATGCTGCGAAACTTCGCCGCTACCAGGATTTTATCGAACGGGTCCTGACTCCCGAGCGCAGTCGTTTTGCCGAAAAAATCCAAGCCGGTGACATGGAATCGGCGTTCGCAACGCTGGTTGGACACCAGATGCTCAACACCCGGTACATCATTTTCGGTCAAATGGCGGATCCGTTAGCGGTACCCAGTGCAACGGGATTTGCATGGGTCGCATCAGATTGGCAATGGGCCGCTTCGCATGACGATGAAATCAACATGACCGCGGCGTTGAATGCTCCGCTACGTGCGGTCGTGCACGAGGAGTATCAAGGAAGTATGAACGGCATGTCACCCGGCGCCACGGGCACCATCCAGCTGGTGAATTACACCCCGGATTACTTAGAATACGAGGCGAATTTGTCGGCAGAAGGACTCGGTGTGTTCTCTGAAATTTGGTACCCCGAAGGTTGGGTGGCACGCATCGATGGCGAGCCCGTGGAAACCTTACGTGCCAACTATGTGTTAAGGGCTTTAAAGGTTCCTGCGGGTGAACACACCATCACTTGGGAGTATGCCAATAAGCACGCTTCTTGGATGGATGTGTTGTTCAACTTGCTCTTGTTACTCTTTGTTTTGGGTACGGGATGGTGGGGATGGAAAGCATCGAATGAAAAACACCAAGGAAAAGCCCAGCGGGCGTGAATCATCGACCCTATCTGACGGTACGGAAGTCAATTGGCATTGGGGGGTCGATGCGGTGAAAGCCGTCAATTGGGATGCTTGGGATGCCTTTTTGACGGCTGCGGCCCAGCCCTCGGTGTTTCTCGATGGCCGCATGATGCGCGCGCTGCTGCAGGCACCAGACCGACCGGTTGCGGCCGTGCAGTGGAAACGAGACGGAAACCTGATCGGATTGGCCTGCATCGAAGATGCCAAGGCAGAGAGCGTGAACCTCGATGGCCACGTGCAATCCGAGCGCAGTTGGTTTTCCGGCATCAGTAAACTCCTCCACGGGAAGGACGGTCGCTTTCAATTCCGCGTGCGCGTGGTGGGCACGGTTCTGGGAAGTGGAGAACACGCCCAGTGCTGGGCTCCCACGATTTCAGCCGAGGAGGCGCGCCGACTGTTGACCGAATCCGTTTTTGAGCCGCATCGTTTGGACGGCGTTCGGGTGCCGCGGGTGGTCATGATCAAGGACCAGCCCATCCTCGACGACGCCCCGCGTCAGGTCCAGCACAGGGGCTGGACGCCTCTGGAATTCGACCCGGAAATGCTGTTTCACGTCAATCCAGCGTGGAACCATTTTGACGACTACATGCAGGGATTGAAGACCAAATCGCGAACCAAAATCAAACGCATCATGACCCTGTCTGCTGACTTCGAACTCCGCACGCTGTCGAGTGATGAATTGGCCGAGCGCTGTGACGAACTCATCGCGCTGTACCAAGGTGTATACCAACGCTCCGGGTTCCGCTTGGGGTCGCTGCACGCAGAGGAATTGCTCACCTCCAAAGCGGAGTGGGGCGATGATTTTGTGGTGACCATTTACGAACTCGAGGGTGTGCTGAAGGGGTTTCAATGCGCCTATGTTGGGAGGGAGGAAACGGAAGCGTTTTTTGTGGGTTTCGACCCCATACTGCGCAAAACCCATGCAGTCTACCAGCGCATGTTGGTCGAGTTCATCTGCCTTGGGATAGAGCGCCGGAGCAAGCGGGTGAACATGGGGCGTACGGCCCTTGAGATCAAGTCATCGGTAGGGGCACTGCCCCGGCGTTTGATGTGCGAAGTGCGGTTCAGGAATCCCCTATTCCACGCCGTGGTGAATCGCTACACGCAGGGCTACAACCCAGTAGCTCCAATGCTACGTCAGCCTTGGAAGGCCGATGCTCATGCGCTGACAGCGCATTCAGAACTCCATGCCCTCTGAGCCTCCGCTGTTGTAACCTCCGCGGCCGCCACCCGGACGACGGCGTTCTTCTAACTTTCCGATTTTCCACGTCGCCGTCAAGAACAGGTTGCGGGATTCACGTTTAAAGCGGTTTTCTTGATACAGAGTGGCGAAATCTGAGAGGTAGGACCACTCGCGCGTGTCGAACACATCGCTCAGTTTGAGTGCAAGCGTTAGGTCGCCGTCCAGCAGGATTCGTTGGATGTTGGCGTCCATGAAGGCGTACCCGTTGAACTGCCCTTGCGGCGTGATTGAAGGCCCACGGTACATGCCGTTGATCTGCCATTTCCACTGCCCATCGCTTCCCAGGGATTGGTTTGCAAAGAAGTTCAGGTTGTACGACCAGCCGGTGGCGTCGTTGGCAAATTCGACGTCGCCAACGCTGTTTTGCAAATGATACACCGAGGCGGTTAACCGCACTTGGCCGCGTCCCGGAAGAGGGGCCATGGCGATGACTTCTAATCCTTCATTCTGGCGTTGCCCTTGGTTGATCCAACTGGACGTTCGGATGCCTTGTTCGTCGATGCTGGAGTACCGCTGGATGATGTCGTTGGTGATTTTCCAAAACAACGACGTCGTGATGGACATCCGGTTCCGCGTCCACTGGTGGCCAATCTCCATGCTGTTGGTGTATTCGGGGCGCAGCTCGGGGTTGCCCGTGCGGATGTTGCGGCTGTCGCTGTCGTCGATGAACGGGGTGACCGAGCGGCCGCGGGGCCGGTTGACTCGCCGGCTGTAACTCGCGATCCAACTCACTTCATCGTTGCGCTGTTTGGACAAATTGAACGACGGATAAACCGAGAAGTAGTCGTTTGAAAATGACTGGTTGCCTTCCCAAAGCGCTTCGGTGAACACCTGCTCCAGCCGCAGCCCGCCCTGCACGCCGTAGACGCCGAATTTCCGTCCCAACGTGGAGTAGATGGCGTGAACATCTTCCCGGTACATGAAATCAAACGCTGCAGCTACCGGCTCGACCGGAGCCAGAATGCCTTCTTGCCAGATGGCCGTATCCGAGGCCAAGTATTCGAAACGGTCGTCCTTGATGGACAGGTTCGATTTCCAGCCCCATTCCCATTTGCTATTACCGGCCAGCGGCTTTTCGAAATCAAGTTGAGCCACGGTGCGGATGGTAGAATTTAACTGGATGTTGGTATCCAATGCGAGGGGCCCGCTGCCGTCCCCGCGCACCGATTCCGAAATGAATTCATCGGAGCGGGATTCGGAGCGTGAGTGCCGGATTTGGGCGGTCAAGACGTGCTCGGGGTTGTTGTTGAACTCCTTGCGGTAGTTGCCGTCCACGTCCCATCCTTGTCCATTCGATCCCTCGGTAGACAGGCGGTCGGTGGCGTAAGAGGTTCCGGTATCCCAGCTTTCGTCGTTCTCCAACAGGTTATGGTAGGAACGGTCGTTTTGGTTGATGTTTACATTCCAGCTGATGACTTCGGAGGACGAGGGGTACCATTCTATTCCGAGGCGACCATTGAGGCTTTCACGAAGTTGGTTTCCGTCTCGGACTTGGTCGGTGAAGGATGAACTGTCTGGGCCTGTCAACTCGCGGTAGGTTTCCCCGGCACGGAACATATCGCGGTGGTTCCAGCTGGCGCTGCTGAACACTGAAAACTTCTCATTCTTGTAATTGAGGGAGAGGGACGCGTTGTGGTTCCCCCCGGTGCCAGGCGTGGCTTGTGCTTGACCGTGAAGGCCCTGCAGCTTGTTTTTCTTGAGGATGATGTTGAGGATGCCGGCCATGCCATCCGGATCGTATTTCGCCGATGGATTGGTGATGACCTCCACCCGGTCAATGGAGCTCGCCGGGATCTGCTCGAGAAACGCGTTTTGGGCGGCACCTGTCAATCCTGAGGGCCTGCCGTCGATGAGGATCTGCACCTGCGAAGAGCCCCGCAGCGATACGTTGCCATCGATGTCCACGGCCACGGAGGGTACATTGACTAGCAGTTCGCTGGCGGTGCCTCCGGCGGCGGAGAGGTCATTTCCGACGTTGAACACTCGGCGGTCGATGAGCATTTCGAGGGAACTTGCTTCCTCAACGACCACAGCTTCTTCCAAAGCGTTGACGCGGGGGCTGAGAGCGATGGTGCCGGCATCGTAGGAAGTCGTTGTCCGTGGCGACATCATGATGGGTTCCGAGCTGAACGGAGCGTAACCCATGAAGTTTACCTGGAGCCGGTACCGTCCAAACGGCAATTCCGTCAAGCTGAATGCCCCGTCATCTCCGGCGAGTTGACCGGCGACAATGCTGCTGTCCCGCATGCTCATGAGGGCGACCGAGGCGAATGGGACCGCACCGCCTTCCGCTGCTTCAGTCACGGTTCCTGAAACCGAACAAATGGCTGGTTTCTCGCCGCCATAGCGGCCCGGAGGTCCGCCGGCGCGTTGGCTCCAAGCCGGTGAGCTGAACAAGAGGGAACAGAAGATGAGCCAGCCCGCGCGCAGGGGCATCATTGCAGCAGGTGGGCGGCGAGTTTCTTGCATGTCCTCTGTTTAAGACGTTTGGATGCCCGAATTGTTTAATTCGAACAAAACGCCCACAAAGATGGGCTAATTCACGGCAGCGGCCAACGGTCGTGGACCACAATTCCGCGCACGGTTTCTCGGCATACATCGCCTTCGCGCTCGACCATGGCCACCATACAAGCGCGGTTTTTGAGCAGATCTACAGGCAGCTCATCGGCGCTTTTCAAATCAACAACGTCCACCGCGTTGTGCCAAACGCGCAACCAGTGTTGCGGAGCGATGGCCACCCAATCCCCAGCAGACGACCAGATTTCTGGCCAGTCCACGGCATGGCACCACCAGCCCACGTTGCAGTCGGGTGAAGCATTGACAGGGAGGACGGGCGCAGCCATGCGCTTGAAGTGTTCGAAGAACCAACCCTTCATCCACACGCTCCGTTCGTCCACCTCCCAACCAAGTTGCTTGAGGTGCACGGCGACTTCGGGCTGGGCGCTGAGGGCGACCTGTGTTTTGAATTTATCCAGTTTGATGTCGAGACGGTCTACCGGATCCACGCCCACCCACGTGTCCCATCGCGCAGAACCAGAAGTGCTCAAATAAAATTTCACAGCCAACTCTAGGTGCAGGACTTCGCCAGCGCGTTCCACCAGCAAGTCGATTTCACCCGCGGTCCGTTTGCCCAGCTGCACCACGTGGTTAGCGGCCTTGATGTCCCACTCGGGGTGGTGTTGGAACCACGCTGAAACGCACGTTTCGAAGCGGTGGCCCAGGCGCCGGTTGCTCGGACCTTGTTCGAGCGACTCTTCTTGAAAACCCTCGGAAAGTACGCGGTGCATCCACGTCTCAAAATCCAGTCGAGCTGCCGCCGCTGCGGTCTGTCCACTGTGGTTCACACCAGGGCTTGATCCCATCAACGGAGGGCTTCCCACGCACCAGGCGATTTCTTGCAGCCCACGCGTTGGACAGGCGTTGAGCACGTCCTCAAGCGGTGGGGGCCAATTGCGCTGAATTCCCATGGTTGAAGGCCTATCTTCGCGCTCAAGTTACTCGAAAACTATGCGAACCGTCGCCCACGTACCGCACCCGCTCATGCGCATCACCATCAACCACTGGAACGATAAGTACCAGTTGCGCTTCGAGTTGGACCGGTATGAACAGACGTACAAATTCGACGCAGAAACGGTTTCCCTCGAGGACGTAAAATCAAGTGCTGAGCGCATGGCTGATGACGTACTCAAATGCTTTGTCTCCATGCGGTCGCTGTTACTGCAAGACACCCCATAACCCCATTTCATGAACAACCAGCTTGTTTCCATTCTCATCGCCTGTTTGGGCATTTGGCTCGCCATCTTGACCTACTTCCAAGTCGGCGACTCGGCCCCTGAACTCTCCGCATCCCTGCAAGACGGGCAGGTGGCGACGGTGGCGTATGTCCACGGAGACTCCATCCAGGCCAATTACGAATACATCGCCGAGCGCGAACGTGCGTTGTTTGTGGCGGTTCAACAAGCCCAAATGGCCGTAGAGCGCATTGCCACGCCTTTGCAGGAAGAGGCCCAGGAACTGATTGCCTACGCCAGCGGACCCAATGTGGCTGAGGATGAGGTGCAAATCGCCCAATCGCGGTTGTACGAGATCGAAGCGCAGCTGGCCCAGATTCAGAACGAATCGCAAACACGCTTGGTGCAGTTGGAAAACCAACTCCAAGCGGAAGTGGCGGCGCGGTTGAGCCAAGAGGTGGGCGTGTTCGCGGAAGAAAATGGCTTGGAAGTAGTGTTGAACTGGGGCTTGTCCGGCGAAGGTGTCCTCTACGGATCACCCGATTACGATGTCACCAATGCCTTGCTGGACTTCATGAACGGCCGGTATGAGCCACCGGCCGAGGAAGCAAATACGGAGGATAGCGCAGAATGAGCACCGCAGTAGCCAAGAAGAACGCCCACATTGTCGAGTACGTTTTGTACGTCTGGCAGATGGAGGATTTGGTGCGCGCGGCCCAGTTTTCGGAAACGGCCATTGAAGGCTTGTTCAACGGAGAGGGCGGGGCTGATTGCGATTGGTTGCTGAAGCTCAACACGCAGATGCAGCGCGAGAAACTGGAGGAAAAGGGCCACATTTCCGATGTGCTCGAGGTGCAGACCGAACTGGCCTTGTTGCATGACTTGCTCACCGGTCCCATGGAAGATGAGATCTACGTCAGCGCCTTCCAGACTGCTGAGCCGATTTTGC
>DJYV01000125.1 GCA_002448555.1 Flavobacteriales bacterium UBA6969 | reverse complement strand
GGCCGGTCGTCACGGTAACAAGGGCATCGTTGCCAAAATCGTTCGCGCAGAGGACATGCCATTCCTTGAGGACGGAACACCCGTCGACATCGTATTGAACCCGCTGGGCGTACCATCGCGTATGAATCTGGGGCAGATTTACGAGACCGTATTGGGCTGGGCAGGAATGAACCTAGGCACGACGTACTCAACGCCGATTTTCGACGGGGCCTCCTTGGACCAAATCACAGCCATTACCGATGAAGCAGGTGTGCCGGACTGCGGCGTCACCTACTTGTATGACGGTGGTACGGGCGAGCGCTTCGACCAACCAGCGACAGTGGGCATCATTTACATGATCAAGCTCAGCCACATGGTTGATGATAAGATGCACGCCCGTTCGATTGGACCGTACTCGTTGATTACGCAACAACCATTGGGCGGTAAGGCCCAATTTGGTGGTCAGCGTTTCGGTGAGATGGAGGTGTGGGCACTCGAAGCCTTCGGTGCGGCGAACATCCTCCAGGAAATCCTGACGGTGAAGTCCGATGACGTTTTGGGTCGTGCGCGCGCGTACGAATCCATCGTCAAGGGCGACAACATGCCGACACCGGGAATTCCGGAATCCTTTAACGTCTTGCTCCACGAGTTGCGTGGGTTGGGCTTGACCATTTCACTTGATTGATCACCGCATAGAATAGCTATCCATGTTTCAGCAAAAGCAACCCAAACAGCTTTCGAGCGACTTCAATACCATCACCATTTCATTGGCGTCTCCCGAGATGATTCTCGAGCAGTCGCACGGTGAAGTGTTGAAACCTGAGACCATCAACTACCGGACGTACAAGCCCGAGCGTGATGGCTTGTTCTGCGAGCGCATCTTCGGCCCCGTAAAGGATTTCGAATGCCACTGCGGAAAGTACAAGCGCATTCGCTACAAGGGCATCGTGTGCGACCGATGCGGTGTTGAGGTCACGGAGAAGAAAGTGCGTCGTGAGCGCATGGGCCACATCCAATTGGTTGTGCCTGTTGCACACATCTGGTACTTCAAGAGCCTCCCCAACAAGATTGGTTACCTCTTGGGCCTCCCGTCTAAGAAGTTGGATCAAATCATCTACTACGAGCGTTACGTCGTCATTCAGCCGGGCATTGCCAAAGGGCCTGAGGACAGCGAGCTCGCGGTGAACGATTTCTTGACCGAGGAAGAATACCTCGACATCCTCGAGACCCTTCCCAAGGAAAACCAATACTTGGACGAAAAAGATCCGAATAAGTTCGTCGCTAAAATGGGGGCGGAAGCGTTGCACGATATGCTCGCGAACCTCGATTTGGATGAGTTGTCATACAACTTGCGTCACTCGGCTAATACCGAGACTTCTCAGCAGCGTAAGAGCGAGGCGTTGAAGCGACTGCAGGTGGTGGAGAGCTTCCGCGATGCCAACTCACGCATCACGAACAAGCCGGAGTGGATGATCGTGAAGGTTGTTCCGGTTATCCCGCCAGAATTGCGTCCATTGGTTCCACTTGATGGTGGCCGATTCGCAACGTCTGATTTGAATGACTTGTACCGCCGTGTTATCATCCGAAACAACCGCTTGAAGCGATTGGTCGAGATCAAGGCGCCGGAGGTCATCTTGCGTAACGAGAAGCGCATGCTCCAAGAGGCTGTGGACAGTTTGTTCGACAACAGCCGCAAATCCAGCGCTGTTAAGACCGAAAGCAACCGTCCACTCAAGTCACTCTCTGACAGCTTGAAGGGTAAGCAAGGACGTTTCCGTCAAAACCTACTCGGTAAGCGTGTGGACTACTCGGCACGTTCAGTTATCGTCGTAGGGCCGGACTTGAAGCTTCACGAATGCGGACTGCCGAAGAACATGGCCGCCGAGTTGTACAAGCCGTTTATCATCCGCAAGATGATTGAGCGCGGCATCGTCAAAACGGTGAAGTCCGCGAAGAAAATCGTCGACGCCAAGGACCCTGTCGTTTGGGACATCCTTGAAAACGTCATGAAGGGACACCCTGTACTGCTCAACCGTGCACCAACGCTGCACCGTTTGGGTATCCAGGCGTTCCAGCCCAAGCTGATCGAAGGCAAGGCCATTCAGTTGCACCCGCTCGCATGTACAGCATTCAACGCTGACTTTGACGGTGACCAGATGGCGGTTCACCTGCCACTCGGAAGCGCGGCCATCTTGGAAGCGCAGTTGCTCATGTTGGCATCGCACAACATCCTCAACCCAGCGAACGGAGCACCGATTGCGGTACCGTCGCAGGACATGGTTTTGGGCTTGTACTACATGACCAAAATCCGCAAGGGCACCAAGGATGAGCTGGTGAAGGGCGAGGGCATGACCTGTTACTCCCCAGAAGAGGTACGCATTGCGCACCAGGAAGGTCAGCTCGACCTGCACGCTGAGATTAAGATGCGTCACGTTGACATCGACGGAAATGTCAACATCATCGAGACTACCTGTGGCCGCGTTCTGTTCAACGACCACGTGCCGTTGGAAGCGGGCTTCATCAATGAGCTCCTGACTAAGAAGTCATTGCGTGGCATCATCTCGCACGTATTGAACAGCACCAACGTTCCACGTACGGCGCAGTTCTTGGACGATATCAAGAACTTGGGCTTCTACATGGCCTTCAAGGGTGGATTGTCGTTCAACTTGAACGACGTCATTATCCCAGGGGAGAAGGAAAAGTTGGTCGATCGTGCGACGGAGCAAGTGGCGGAAGTGATGGAGAATTACAACATGGGTCTCATCACGAACAACGAACGTTACAACCAGATCATTGACATCTGGACGCACACCAACTCGAAGTTGACCAACATCTTGATGGACCGTATTGAAACCGACAAGCAAGGATTCAACTCGATCTACATGATGATGCACTCCGGTGCACGTGGTTCGAAAGAGCAGATTCGTCAGCTCTCCGGTATGCGTGGTCTGATGGCCAAGCCGCAAAAGTCTTCAGCGACGGGCGGTCAGGACATCATTGAGAACCCAATCCTCTCCAACTTTAAGGAAGGACTTTCCATCCTCGAGTACTTCATTTCGACGCACGGTGCCCGTAAGGGTCTGGCGGATACGGCCTTGAAGACAGCGGATGCGGGTTACTTGACCCGTCGTCTCGTGGACGTCGCTCAAGACGTGATAATTACAGAAGAAGATTGCTTGACGTTGCGCGGTGTGGTAGCTACCCCACTTCGCAAAAATGACGAAATCACCGAAGGCATTGGCGACCGCATCGTCGGCCGTACAGCGCTGAACGATGTCACTCATCCGAAGTCGGGCGAGGTGATGGTCGCGGGAGGTCAAGAAATTGACTACGCGACGGCCATGGCCATTGAAGAGGCGGGCATTGACGAGGTGGAAGTACGCTCAGTACTGACTTGCGAGTCGATGTCAGGCGTATGCGTGAAGTGCTACGGCAAGAACCTTGCTACTGCGCGTACGGTGCAAGTGGGTGAGGCCGTTGGTGTCATCGCTGCACAGTCCATCGGTGAGCCGGGTACCCAGTTGACGCTGCGTACATTCCACGTGGGTGGTACGGCATCGAAGATTTCGGATGAAAGCGAGATGAAGGTCAAGTTTGACGGGGCCGTTGAGATTGACGACTTGCGTGAAGTGGCCCGAACCAACGCGGAGGGCGAAAAAGAGACCGTAGTGGTTTCGCGTTCGTCTGAATTCAAGGTGGTCGATCCGAAGACGGGCGTCGCCTTGAGCACGACCATCTTGCCATACGGTTCGATTCTCCAGAAGTTCCCTGGTGACAAGATCAAGAAGGGCGAATCCATTTGCACATGGGACCCCTACAATAACGTGATCATTAACGAGGAAAAGGGCTTGATCAAGTTTGACATGATCGAGGAAGGCGTGACCTACCGCGAGGAGTTGGACGAACAAACCGGTTTCCGTGAGATTGTCATCACTGAGACCAAGGACAAGAAGAAGAACCCCGCAATCCTCATCGTCGACAAGAAGGGTGAGGTGTTGAAGACGTACTCGTTGCCTGTGGGCGCTCACCTTTCTGTAAAAGAAGGGGACGAGGCGAAGATTGGACAAATCCTGACGAAGATTCCACGTGTGGCCGGTAAGTCCGGTGACATCACAGGGGGTCTGCCTCGTGTGACGGAATTGTTCGAAGCGCGTAACCCGTCCAACCCAGCGGTTGTTTCTGAAGTTGACGGCATCGTATCCTACGGCAAGATCAAGCGGGGTAACCGCGAAATCATCGTGGAATCGCGTCGTGGTGACATTTACAAGTACATGGTGCCGCTCTCGAAGCACATTCTTGTTCAGGACAACGATTTTGTCCGAGCCGGTATGCCGCTTTCCGATGGGGCCATCACGCCTGTCGATATCCTCGACGTGATGGGGCCAACCGCGGTTCAGGAGTACATTGTCAATGAAATCCAAGACGTTTACCGCCTGCAGGGGGTAAAGATCAATGACAAGCACTTCGAGGTCATCGTGCGACAGATGATGAAGAAGGTGGTCATCGAAGATGCCGGTGATACGCGTTTCCTCGAGAAGCAGTTCGCTGAGAAGTCTGACTTCATGCAAGAAAACGATCGCATCTTCGGCATGGTGGTCATTACCGATGCAGGAGACAGCGAAGACTTGCGATTGGGCCAGATGATCACAGCGCGTCAGTTGCGCGATGTGAACAGCTCGCTGCGTCGACGTGACATGGCGGTGGCCGAAGGCCGGGACGCCATTCCAGCAACCGCACGTCCGCTGTTGCAGGGCATCACGCGTGCATCATTGCAGACCAAGTCCTTCATCTCCGCGGCGTCGTTCCAGGAGACCACGAAGGTTTTGAACGAAGCAGCGGTGAGCGGAAAGCAGGATTTCTTGAACGGTTTGAAGGAAAATGTGATCGTCGGTCATTTGATCCCTGCCGGAACAGGAACCCGTGTATTTACCGAGAAAAAGGTGATTACGCGCCGTCCAAACTTGGAGTTTGCCCCAGCAGAGGAGAAGGCAGAAGCGTAAGCCATCATTGCATATGCATACGAAAAAGCCCGTCGCGAGACGGGCTTTTTTCATGGGTGTGATGAGTGGTGGCTTATTGCTCGCCGGATGAGATGGCTCGGGCGGCTGCTTCCGCTGCGTCCTCTTGGTCGTGGGATTCCTCCGGAGCGGCAGCTCCGCTGTATCCGAAGAGGCGGTTCTTCTTGATGATGCGGTCCACAAAATCGGGCACCATCGATTCCCAACCTTCCTGACCGGTTTTGATGAGTTCGAGCGCCTCTTTGCTGAAAATGCCCAACACGTCTTCGTCGTACGGGATGTCGATGATGCGTTTGTTGAAGCGGAGGTAGTCAAAAAGTGGCTGCATGCGCGGATGGAGGGGGGTGTTGTCCACCTTCCACAGCTCTCCAGTGGGCTGATCCATCCATGGGTAGAGGTACATTTTGAGGTCCCGACTAAACAAGATGCCGAACGCCTCGAGGATGCCACCGTTGAGGTTGCGGTAGTACTTTTCGTCAAAGACCATCGACAACGTGTTGGCGCCCATGATGATGCCCATGCGCTTTTTGGTGTGCTGGGAGAAGAACTCCACAAGCTTGAAATATTTCTGGTAGTTCGAGATGAGCACGGTTTGGCCGATTGAGCACAAAACATCGGCACGGTCGAGGAAATCCTGTTCATCGATGTCGCCCTCTGCCGAA
>DJYV01000048.1 GCA_002448555.1 Flavobacteriales bacterium UBA6969 | reverse complement strand
CCCTTATTCGCGCACTTCTTGCAAAAAACCAGGGCGGAACGACCATCCCGTGCTGAGGTACTTGCTGCCATGCCCACCGAGCGTGCGGAAATCTTGCCCACCCTCAAGCGCGACAGCGCGCACGTTTTCCTGAAACACATGGCCAATCATATTGAGGGTTGGCCGGAGCCACGCGATTTCGCAACACACAAGCACGTGCTGCTCACCCGCCATCCGCGGAAGGTGTTGAAATCGTACCGGGCCCGCATCGAATCGCCCATCGCTTTGGATTTATGCTACCACCACCAAAAGGCTTGGCTGGAACATTGCGAGGTGGAAGGATGGCCGGTGGCCGTGTTGGATTCCGATCGCCTCGTGGCGGCGCCAGCACCGTCCTTGAGGGCGCTCATGGATTGGCTGGGCCTTGCGTTTGATCCGGGCATGCTCACATGGCCTGCTGGTCCGCGTCAGGAAGACGGACCATGGGCCAAGTACTGGTACCACCGCGTGCACGCCTCCACTGGATGGGAGAAGACCACGGCGACTGACATGGATTCCTTACCGCCTGTCGAGGAGCGGTTCTTACCTTTAGTTGCAGAAACAGAGCCGCTCTATGAATTGCTGCGCGCTCGAGCATTGAACTGATTCCATGGCAAAATTCAACCAACCTGACCCGCGCAACGCGGAAACCCTTGTTTGGGTCAACGGACTCGTGGCCCGTGCGGAGGCCAAGGTCAGCGTACTCGACAGTGTGGTGCAGGGAGGTGATGCTGTGTGGGAGGGCCTGCGCATTCTGAATGGGCGGGCGTTGCAACTCAATGAGCACATCAGCCGCTTACTAGACTCCGCCCATGCACTCGCCTTTGCCGCCATTCCGACCCGATCGGAGGTGGAGGATGCCATTTTTACCACCCTCAAAGCCAACGGCATGACGGATGGTGTGCACTGCCGCATCACCCTGACGCGCGGCATGAAAAGCACGAGCGGCATGGACCCGCGGCTGAATGTTTTTGGGACCACGTTGATTGTGTTGCCTGAATACAAAGGCATGGTCTACGGCGACGAAGGTATTCGGCTGGTGACCTCGGCCATTCGCCGTAATAACCCCGCATTCCTCGATTCCAAGATCCACCACAACAACCTGCTCAACAACATCCTCGCAAAGATCGAGGCCAACGTCGCGGGTGTGGATGATGCCTTGATGCTCGATGGCGAAGGCTTCATTGCTGAGACCAACGCGACCAATGTGTTTGCTGTCCGCAAAGGCACCCTCGCCACGCCGACTGCGGTGGCCTGCCTGCCCGGATTGACCCGGCAATTGGTGCTGGAATTGGCGCGTGGAGCGAATATTCCCGTGGAAGAACGCCGTGTGAGCTTGACGGAATTCTACACTGCAGACGAGGTCTTCACCACGGGAACCATGGGCGGCCTGGCGCACGTGGTGGAAATCGATGGACGGCGCATTAGCGCGTCAACGGGCATGGGCCCGGTCACCGAGCGACTGCAGGACATCTACCGCACCCAAAGCTGGGAACAGGCGGTGCCGCTGCGTTAGCGAGATGGTTTCTGCTCCCAACGCCGTTTGAGCACGGTGTTGACGGTCACGGACAGGATGACCAATCCGATGCCGGCCAAGGCCCATTGATTGAGGTGCTCGTCGAACAGGAGCAACCCGAAAATGAAGGCAAGAACGGCTCCGAAGTACTTAAACGGCATGATGACATTGGCCTCGCCTTGGTGAAGGGCGAACGTCATGGCCACCTGCGCTACCACGCTCAGCAGGCCCACAGCCAATGCGAGCAGCCATTCGTTGCCAACCGGTGGAACCCAAGTGAACGCCGTCCATCCTCCCGTCACCGGTACGGCGACGAGGTGAAACCAGATGACCACCCCAACCGGGTGATCCGTTTCCCGGCATTTCATCGTGGCCAGGTAGGCTACTCCAGCGGCCATGGCGCTGCTCACGCCCAGCCCGAAATAGAGCCAGTTGATGCGCGGATCGAATCCCTTGACCATGAGCACTCCGGCAAACGCGGTGGCGAAGAACAACCACTGCACCGGCCGCATCGAGCGTTGACCGTCGAAGTATCGAGCGAGCAACACGGTGAAGATGGGGGATAGGTACTGGATGACCGTGGCACTCGCAATGGGGATGAACCGCAGTGTGTGAAAGAAGGTAGCGAGTCCGATCGTGCCGAAAATACCGCGGATGAGGAGCCATTTGCGGTTGACACCAAGCAAGGAATATCCGTTCCACCAAAGCCAACCGCCCGTGAGCACCAAGGAGATGACCGACCGCAAGAAGACCAGTTCCTGGGTGGGTAAATGCGCCAATGCTTTGACGCACAAATTAGCTGCGGTGTACAGGACGGTCGCCAGGACCATCCACGCTATGCCCGAAGTGGCTCGCCCTGGTGCTGCCATTACATGTTGCGGCGGTAAGCACCGCCCACTTCAAACAGGGCATCACTGAGTTGGCCCAAAGTGCAGTGTTTGGCACTCACCAGCAGCGACTCGAACACATTGTTCCCTTCTATAGCGGCGGACTTGACGGCATCGATGGCTTTCGTCGAAGCTTCAGCGTGGCCGTCGTGGATGCGCGCCACTTGTTCGAGTTGGGCTTCTTTTTCAGCGCTTTCGGCCCGAATGACCTCACCGGGGGTTAGGGTAGGGGATCCGTTTTTGGCGAGGAAGGTATTGACCCCGATGATGGGGAATTCACCGGTGTGCTTCAGGGTCTCATAATGCAAGCTCTCTTCTTGGATGCGCGAGCGCTGGTACATGGTTTCCATGGCCCCGATGACACCGCCGCGTTCGGTGATGCGGTCAAATTCAACCATCACGGCCTCTTCAACCAGATCGGTCAAGGCCTCGATGATGTAGGATCCTTGAAGTGGGTTCTCATTCTTCGTAAGGCCGAGCTCTTTGTTGATGATGAGCTGGATGGCCATGGCACGGCGCACGCTGTGCTCCGTGGGTGTCGTGATGGCCTCGTCGTACGCATTCGTGTGCAGTGAATTGCAGTTGTCGTATATGGCGTACAGCGCTTGCAACGTTGTGCGGATGTCGTTGAAATCGATTTCCTGCGCGTGCAGCGAGCGGCCTGATGTTTGGATGTGATACTTGAGCATTTGGGCGCGTGGCGACGCTCCGTACTTCTCTCGCATAGCCTTGGCCCAGATGCGCCGTGCTACCCGGCCGATGACCGCATACTCGGGATCGATGCCGTTCGAGAAGAAAAAGCTCAGGTTGGGCCCGAATTCATTCAAGTCCATTCCCCGGCTCAAGTAGTACTCCACGTAAGTGAACCCATTCGCTAGGGTAAACGCCAATTGCGTAATTGGGTTGGCACCCGCTTCAGCGATGTGGTACCCACTGATGGAGACGCTGTAGAAATTGCGGATGGAACGGTCAATGAATGAGGCTTGCACATCGCCCATCAAACGCAAGGCAAATTCCGTTGAGAAAATGCATGTGTTTTGGGCTTGGTCCTCTTTCAAAATGTCCGCTTGTACTGTGCCGCGCACTTGGCTCATCGCCTCCGCTTGCAACCGGTTGTACACCTTGGCGGGCAACACCTCATCGCCGGTGCATCCCAGAAGCAGAAGGCCCAGGCCATTGTGTCCCTCGGGCAGGTCGCCGAGGTAGGTGGGACGTTTCAACACCTTGTCTTCCCATTTGGCCTTCAGCACGCGTTCGACCTCGCCTTCGAGGCCCTCGGCGCGGATGTACTTCTCGCAGTGTTGATCTACCGCCGCGTTCAGGAAGAACGCAAGCAAAATGGGAGCAGG
>DJYV01000051.1:4399-7850 GCA_002448555.1 Flavobacteriales bacterium UBA6969 | reverse complement strand
GGCCACCGGTACGTGCTTCGCAGCATCCTATGCCTTGGGGTACTTTCCCGAACTGCGAGAAGGACTCAAGCAGCGGATTTCCTGGTGGCCCTGATCCGGCTTTTTACTGGCGTAGCCAAGTTTGCGTGCGGAACAGGAAATAGATGTAGCCGCGGACTTTGAGCTCGTCCATGTTGTCCTCTTCCAACCACATTTCGCAATCGTAGATTTTGCCGTTCTTCGGGTCGCAGATGGTCCCATCTTCCCATTCCAATTTCCCTTCGACGGGCACCATGTCCCGAACGATCTCCATGCCCAAGGCAAGCTGGTCTTTGCGGTCGTCCTCACATTTATCACAAATGGGGTTCTGGTCCTCTTCTGGCAACCGGAACAACTCAATGACCTGGCCGTAAATCTTCCCATCCCGCTCGGTGACTTCCACCACGCTCTTGATGCGGCCGGTCTCATCGTCAATGGTTTTCCATTTGCCCAAAACGGGGTTCTGGGCGAAGGCAGCAACGGCAAAAAGGGTCAGGGCGAGGGTCAATAGGTGTTTCATGATGATGGAGTTTCCAATTGTTTTTCAGCATCCGTCCGCGCACGGTTGATAGCGGCATTGAGTTCGAAGCCCAATAATAAAATGGAACTGATGGAATTCAACCACAAAAGGGTAATCAATAATGTTCCAAGTGAACCGTACAGGGTGTTGTACGAAGCAAACTGGTCAATGAACCACGAAAACGTAAAGGTCAAAAGCACAAAAAACGCCGTCGTACCCGTGGCCCCAATCGACCACCATTGCCAAGGATGTGGTGAGCGGTCGCCCGCGTTGTACAGAATCGTAACGGCCACATAGATCAACCCAAAGGACAGCGCCCACCGGGCTCCGGTTACCAACGGGATGTTGATGCCCTCCAGCCAGCCACTCGCTTCGGCCCAGTTCAGCACATCGCCCGCAAACCCAATCATGAACACCGCGAGCACCAACAGGACCGACAGCACCAATAAAAGAACAATGGACAGCAAGCGGAATACCATCCAGTTCTGCTGCGGGCCTGCTGAATGCGCACTTTGTCCAAACCCAAGCAGAATGGCATTCACGCTGTTCGAAGCGTAATACAGCAACAGCACAACACCGACGGACAGGAGCGTTCCCTGCCGTTGGCCGATGAGGTCGGAAACGGTCGATTCAAAGAGTTCGATGGCCTGCTTGGGAAAAAACTGCTCCATGCTTAGCAGGACTTCTTCCGTCTCCAACGGGGTATAGGGGATGATGCTCAAGAGCAAAATCATCGCCGGAAAGAAGGCCACGAACAAGCGGAAGCTGATCGCCGCCGCCCGGGTTGACACCGAGCCGTTGACCAAACCGAGAAAGAAGAACCGCCCGACGTCGTAGACGTTCATGGACTTGTCTTTCCAAGGACGCACACCCCGCAGCAAGCGGCGCAGCCGGTCGAATACCTTGTTCTGTTGGACCCACCGGAAAAACGGGCGGTCCGGGACCATGGGCGGTTCGAGTTCAGCCATTGAAATACGTTGCCGATTTCAAACTAAAATCCATGCCCTTTACGCTGTGCGTAATCCACCCCGTGCTCACAAAATCCACGCCGGCTTCTGCATAGGCCCGGGCGTTGTCCGGGGTGATGCCCCCCGACGCCTCCAGCGGGATGGTGTCGCCCCACTGTTCCACCATGGCCGCCGCCTCGGCCGGGGTGTGGTTGTCCAGCAGTAGCCGGTCCACCAGCGGCGAACCGTCGGGTTTCTGCCACTTAGTGCGCGCCGCCATGGCAGCGGTCGCTTCATCGGCATCGCGCACTTCTATCACGACCGGTACGTTGGATTGCTCCGCCTTCATGTACGCGGCAACGTTCTCCAAGGCCTGGGCCATGGAACCCGCGTAATCCACATGGTTGTCTTTGACCAATATCATGTCGTACAAACCCATGCGGTGGTTGGTCCCCCCGCCCAGGCGTACGGCCATCTTCTCAAATTCCCGCAGGCCAGGCGTAGTCTTACGGGTGTCGAGCACGGCGCATTTGGTGCCGGCAAACGAAGCCATGATCTCGGCTGTGCGGGAAGCAATTCCGCTCATGCGTTGGATGAAGTTCAGCGCCAACCGCTCCCCAATCAGAATGCTCTTGGCAGGGCCTGCAACCCGGAAGACGCGCTGGCCAGCCGTCACGGCATCACCATCGGCAGCGAGCAATTCACAGGTCAACGACGCGTCAACCACCCCAAAGACAAACTCGGCCACCTCCAAACCGGCGACCACGCCGTCTTCTTTCGCCATGATAAACCCCTCTTGCAACAGGCCCGCAGGCAACGAAGATTCCGAAGTGCAATCCCCGGTTCCCAAGTCCTCTTCCAAAGCGAAGCGGATCAACCGCTCCATCGATTGTGAAACCATGCAGCGAAGATAGAATACCTTTGCTTCGTGCAAATCACGCTATTGGCCATCGGTAAAACACAGTCCAGCTGGATCGCTGAGGGTACACGGATTTACGTGGACCGCATGCGCCACTACGGAAGGTTCGAGTTTATCGAAACCCCCGACGCCAAAATGAAGCAGAGCAAAAAAGACCCCGAAGCAGTCAAAGAGGCAGAAGCCACGATCCTGGACAAATTCATCGGCGGGGTGGACCACCTCATTCTCCTGGACGAAAAGGGGAAAGCCATGGGGTCGTTGGCGTTTTCGAAGTACCTCCAAAATCTCCAGAACCGCGGGTTACGCCACGTGATGTTCGTCATCGGCGGGCCGTATGGCTTTGCCCCACGCATCCGCTCGAAGGCCCATGCGTTTATGAGTCTCGGCCCCATGACGTTTTCGCACCAGATGATCCGGCCGTTTGCCGCGGAACAGATTTACCGTGCGCACACCATCCTCAAAGGCGAACCGTACCACCACGAATAAAAAAGGCCCGACCGGGAGCGGTCGAGCCTATCGTATTTCATTTGTTCGGATTACGCAGCGAGTACTGTCACTACGTTGTTCAGCACCTCGACCGTTCCGCCTTTCACCGCGAAACGCTCCTCTTTCCCGCTCGTACGCACCAACACTTCGCCGTTCTGCAATGTGGTGATCAGGGCCGCGTGGCGGTCCATGATGCCCATGCTACCGTCGGAACCTGGCAGGCCCACGTACTCGGCTTCTCCACTGAACAAGGTGGCGTCGGGGGTGAGGATATGTACCGTCATGGTTGTGCTGTGATTAGGCTTCAGCCATCATTTTCTCACCGGCCTCAATCACTTCTTCAATGGTGCCCTTCAAGTTGAAGGCAGCCTCTGGCAAGTGATCCAATTCACCGCTCAAGATGCGGTTGAAGCCTTTGATGGTGTCTTCAATGCTCACCAACACGCCCTGTAATCCCGTAAACTGCTCGGCAACGTGGAAAGGCTGCGACAGGAATCGGCTGATGCGGCGTGCGCGGTATACCGTCTGCTTGTCTTCCTCAGACAATTCGTCCATACCCAA
>DJYV01000051.1:0-4006 GCA_002448555.1 Flavobacteriales bacterium UBA6969 | reverse complement strand
TGCTCTTCACCGACTACTTCAGGGGTCAAGATTCGAGACGTTGAATCCAACGGGTCCACCGCGGGGTAGATACCGAGGGAGGCAATCTTACGGGACAAGACCGTGGTCGCATCCAAGTGGGCAAACGTCGTTGCTGGTGCCGGGTCGGTCAAGTCATCCGCAGGTACGTAAACCGCCTGCACCGATGTGATTGAACCGCGCTTGGTTGAGGTGATGCGTTCCTGCATCGCACCCATTTCCGTTGCGAGGGTTGGCTGGTAACCTACCGCCGATGGCATACGACCGAGCAGGGCTGATACCTCAGAACCCGCCTGTGTGAATCGGAAGATGTTGTCAATGAAGAACAGAATGTCACGGCCACCAGACTCCTCGTCTCCATCGCGGAAGTACTCCGCAACCGTCAAACCGGACAACGCAACACGTGCACGTGCTCCGGGAGGTTCGTTCATCTGACCGAACACCAAGGTCGCCTGCGACTGAGCCAATTCGTTGGTGTCAACTTTGGTCAAGTCCCAACCGCCAGCTTCCATGCTCTCTTCGAATTCCTTACCGTACTTGATGACGCCCGATTCGATCATCTCACGCAACAAGTCGTTTCCTTCACGGGTACGCTCACCTACGCCGGCAAAAACCGAGATGCCTTCGTATCCCTTCGCGATGTTGTTGATCAACTCCATGATCAATACCGTCTTGCCTACACCAGCACCGCCGAACAATCCAATCTTACCACCCTTGGCGTAAGGCTCAATCAAATCGATAACCTTAATCCCGGTGAACAGGACTTCTGTGGCTGTGCTCAAGTCCTCGAACTTGGGCGCCTCCTGGTGAATCTCACGTCCGTTGGTCTTGTCTGTGGCACCGATGCCGTCAATGGCATCCCCCACGACATTGAACAGGCGGCCCTTGATCTGCTCACCCGTCGGCATCGTGATACCACGGCCCGTGGCCTTCACCTTCATGCCTCGTGAAAGGCCCTCCGTAGAGTCCATGGAGATGGCACGCACGGTGTCTTCACCGATGTGCTTCTGGGTTTCGAGGATCAAGTCCCCACCTTCTCGCTCGATGGTGAGGGCGTCCAAAATTTTGGGGAGGGCAACTCCCTGCGGAAAACTTACATCGACAACCGGTCCGATGACCTGGGCTATGGTTCCTTGTTGAGACATGTGCGAATGGGCGATTTTGCCAGTTAAATTCGGCGCAAAAGTACAAGGAAATCCGTGATATTACCAACCTATCTTTGCAAAAGTGAAAGTCCATTTCAACGCACGCGATTTTTCGACGGAAGTCCCGGTGGTATTGACCATCGGAACCTTTGATGGGGTCCATGTAGGGCACCGCGCAGTGCTTGATTTGTTGAAAACTCGTGCAGCCGAATTGAACGGCGAATCGGTGCTGCTGACCTTCCACCCCCACCCCCGAACCGTCCTTCACCCCGAGCACCACCAATTGCAATTGCTCAACACCATCGAGGAACGCAAGGCATTGCTCGAGCAAGCGGGGCTCGACCACCTGATCATTCACCCCTTTACGGAGGAGCTCTCACGCATGACTCCGCTGGAATACGTGCGGGAGCTTTTTGCGGAAGGCATCGGGCCTTCCGTCGTCATCGTCGGGTACGACCACCGGTTTGGCCGCAACCGAGAAGGGTCGTTTGAGAGTTTGACAAACCTGGGCACGGTGTTCGGCTTCGAGGTCGAAGAGTTGCCCGCGCACACCGTGGATGACACCCGGGTTAGCTCCACCAAAGTCCGAGAAGCCATCGCCGCCGGTGATGTTGCCCGTGCTCGCCAGTGGCTGGGCCATCCTTATCCGTTCAGCGGCCGTGTCGTCCGCGGAGAACAGCTGGGCCGCAAACTCGGTTTCCCCACGGCCAACCTCGAATGCGAGGAACCGCTGAAGCGCTTGCCTGGACGCGGGGTCTACGCTGTGTGGGCGCGCATCGCCGGGGCGGGCGACTGGCAGCCGGCCATGGTCAACATGGGCACCCGACCAACCGTACAGGACGATGGCATCACCGAAACCATGGAGGTGCACCTGCTGGAAGGCGGCCGCCAGTGTTACGACGAGACCATGGAACTCCTGTTCATGGCCCGCTTGCGAGATGAAATGATGTTCGAAGGCTTGAAGGCACTCCAAGACCAGCTGCAACAGGATGCCCAAAAGGCGCGTTCTATCTTAGCGACTGAGCCTGTTCCGGTACCATGATTCGACCCCTGCTTCCTTCCCTTGTACTGCTCATTGTCTCCTGCTGGGGAGCCGAGGCAACTGCACAATCCGCGGATTGGCAGGCTGCCCCCGTGTACACGAGCGTCGAAAGTGCCCAAGCGGCAAGGGCAGCTGGCCAACCGGTGTACCGCATTGATTTAACCAAAAAACGCCTCCGAAGCTTGCCGGCGGAATTGACCGAATGGACTGAATTGCGGGAGATCATCTTGGATCGTAACAAGCTCACCCGCATCGATGAAGACCTCTCAAGCTGGGCATTCCTCGAACGGTTTTCGGCTGTGTCCAACGCGCTTGAGGCCTTCCCTGCATCGGCCATGGCATGGACCGGGTTGAAGGAGTTGGATTTGGGCGACAACGCCATTGATTCCATCCCCTTGGACATCGACCAACTGAGCGAATTGCGCACCTTGAGCCTGTGGTCCAATGTCATCGCGCATTACCCGGCCAGCCTGGGTGATTTGCGCAAACTCAAAACCCTCGACCTCGAGTACAACGACATGACGTTGGAGGAACAAGAACTGTTGAAATCATGGCTTCCGCTTTCGGTTTCCATCAACCTGTCGGCACCGTGCCGGTGCGATTTCGATGAGTGATGCTCCCCACACGTGGCACCGGTGGGCAGAACCCGTAGCCGTCGCCCTGAACATCGCCTACACACTCGGTTACCAGGCCGGCGAAGCATGGGCGTTTCCGGTCGGTGGATTGGGCAGCGCCCTGTTTTTGGCCATCTGCTGGCAACGGCAATTGAAATTGGAGGCCTTCCTTTGGTTGTACTACATCGGCATGGCCGTGTACGGCGCATGGGCCGTGCAGTCCGCTTGGCCCGACCCCCTGCCCACGGCTTCACTTGAAGCGCATGCACTGTCGATTGGTGTCGGCTTGATTGCGTGGTGGGCGCTTGGTCGGTTTTTTCAAGGCAAAAGCTGGAGGCCCCGACTTGATGCATTCACGACGGTCGGAAGTTTGGTCGCTACGTATTGGATGCTGCAATTCGTCCATGCCAATTGGCTGTACTGGATTGTCGTAAACGCCGTATCCGTTGTTCTGTACGCCAGCCGCGGGCTCAAATGGGGCACCGGATTGTTCGTTCTCTACACCCTGCTCGCCATGGAGGGGTGGTTCAATTTCATTCCGCAGCTGTGAACGCCTCGGCCGTTATCCGCATCGCCATCACCGGCGTCGAATCCACGGGAAAGACGACCTTGACCGAAGCGTTGAGTGCACGGTTGGGTGGCGTGGCCGTTCGGGAATGCGCGCGCTACGATGCCGAAGTCATTGCCGGAAAAGCGACGTTGGCGACGTTGGAGCGACTGGCTCATGCGCAAGCGGAGGCCTGCGAGGAGCGGTGCAGCAAGCAGCCGCAACAGGCGCGGCATGTGTGGTTTCCGATACCGATGCGCTGGTGCTCAGGTTGTGGGGCGAACATGCCTTTGAGCGAGTGCCAGCCGGGTTGAAACGGCTCGAAACCTGGCCCGATCTGACCTTGCTTTGTGCCCCAACGATTCCATGGGAGGCCGACCCACTCCGGTCGATGCCTCGCCTCGAGGATCGCTTGGCCCTGCACGCGGCCTATGCGCAGGCGGTTGCGGTGTTGCCCGCACACGCCATCATCGACGCGACAGCGCATGAAAAAAGGCTCGACCAAGCGGTGCGAGCCTTTCAAAATTTCGTGGTCAACCGCGGTTAGCGGATGATGAACTTCACGGGGATGGTGTACTGAACACTTACCGCCTTGCCGCGCTGTTCCCCCGGTTCGAAGGTGGGCAAGCTTTCGACTACG
>DJYV01000099.1:8292-10142 GCA_002448555.1 Flavobacteriales bacterium UBA6969 | reverse complement strand
GCCGACTGCACCATGACGTACCATTGTTCCGCCTCCGAGAGCCCCTCGGCCATTCGCCAATGGCGCAAGTCCCGAAAAGACAGGTTCGATACCCGCTCAATGAGGGCGGTGGTTTCGGTCGACAAGGCCACGTCCTTCAGCGCCCCGTCCATGTATTGGTATGAAGCCACTTGCTCAATGATCGAGCGGATGTTTCGCTCAACTTGCCGTGATGAAGCATTCCACGACACAGTCCCCGCCTCCACATCGACCTCCACCGCACCGTCCAAGTAATGACCGATGTTCGCCATAATCAATTGTTGGGCTCGATAGGAACGAATCCCCAGATCCTCATCGATCTGACCAAATAGCACCGTCCACGAGCACACCGCGAAGCCGACTGTGAGCCAACTGCGGAGGCGGGTGCAAGCGTTTTGGTGGGGATGTGTGCTCATCACCCTTCAAATATCGCTTAAAATCAATATTTACTAGTCGAAAAAGCTACTTACCTCGACCTTTTAATACAGTCAGCACCGTGTAAAACAGGATTTTGATGTCCAAAGCGATGGACATGTTTTCTATGTAAATCAGGTCAAACCGCAACCGTTGGATCATCTCATCCACATTCTCTGCATAGCCGTATTTCACTTGGCCCCACGACGTGATGCCCGGACGCACCTTTTGCAGGTGGTTGTAGTGCGGAGCCCGCTCAACGATTTGGGCAATGAAGTGAGCCCGCTCCGGACGAGGTCCAACCAATGCCATATCCCCTTTGAGCACGTTAAAGAATTGTGGCAATTCATCGAGGCGTGACTTGCGGAGAAATTTGCCGACAGGGGTAATCCGCGGATCGTTCTCACTGCTCAACTGCGGCCCTGCTTTTTCCGCATCCTGTACCATGGTCCGGAACTTGATGATGCGGAATGGTCTGCCGTGCCAACCAATGCGCTCTTGCAAGAAAAACACCGGGCCCTTGCTGGTAGCCCACACCGTGAGTCCGATAGTGAGCAAGACCGGACTCAGTACGATCAACGCCAAAACACTCACCACCCAATCCATCATGCGCTTCAGAGAACGCTGCCATTGCGGCATGATCTCCCGATCAATCTCAATCAACGGCGCCCCGTAGATGCTCGACATCCGAACGGAACCGCTGAGGATGTCATAAATGTCCGGAATGATTCGAACCTCCACCGTACTGCCTTCCACCCCATTCAAGACGGTCTCCAAAATGGCGTGATCACTCGAACCGATCGCGATAATCACCTCTTGAATGCTATGGTCGCGAACGACGCGCTCAAGGTTAGCGACCTTGCCGAGGTTGGGCATAAACGCCTCCAATTCAGTATCCGCGCCGTTGGCTTGGATGAATCCGATGAAGTTGAACCCTGGATTCTTGCGAAGGGTTTGCATTTCTTCAATGGTGCGCAGCGCGCGTTCATTTCCTCCAATGACCAAGGTGGGGAAGCTCCATTGACCGCTGTGGATCTTCTTGACCGTTCGCGTCGTGATAATCATGCGCCCGAGCAACGTGAGCGAACCGTGACCCAAGAACAGCACACTCAACGAGGCGTAATACTGACGGTAGGACACAATAGCATCGTCCAATAACAGTGCAAAAAACAACACCAGCACCCCTACCAAGGTCGTCAGGGTGACTTGCCCCAACTCCAAAATCCGGTGACGCTTCATGGGCTTCAAGTACATGCCCGCCAAGGCATGCAACACCAACCAGAACAGCGGGACCAACGCCAACCCTAACTGGTACCGTCCGTCCGATGCAATGAGTGCGGCGTCCAATGCATCGGCCTGTTCAAACATCACCTTGCGGTAGACAAAGAGCACCGTCCACGAGGCTGCACCGACCAGCC
>DJYV01000099.1:4552-7980 GCA_002448555.1 Flavobacteriales bacterium UBA6969 | reverse complement strand
CCGTCCACGAGGCTGCACCGGCCAGCCAGTCCGAAACCACATACGCCGCAAGCAGTCCACTATGCTTCATGGGTAACGCAGCAGTTTGAAGTTATCGACGATTACTGTCGTGGAATCCGCAGAGCCATCGTAGTAGGCGTCGAGGGTGATTTCGTAATGGGTCGCGTCGGGCGTAGTGCGCACGACGGGATCCAAATCGAGGTAGATTTTGTTCCGCTCGCCTTCCGTGGAGTTCAGCACAAGGATGGGGATGCGCTGGGCGTTCACCGCGTTCTTGACATAGAGACCAACCCAGAACGGTTGCGTGCACGCGTAATCCAATTCCAGCCAAACCGGGCCATTCGATTGCAGGTTGTACTGCTGTTCGTTGGTGGATGAAATGAGTACCTGGTGTTCTGCATCCAACACAATCAATCCACTGCTCGTGCCATCCAAAACCCATTGTTCTGATTGGGTGCGCACAATGTCGGCGGTGCTCGTGACGGCCGGTTCGAAGCGGTTGGCCGTTTCAAAATCCTCAGCAATCACCACTTCCGTCCAGTCCGTATACCCCACTTCCATAGCCAGGGTATCCCTCCCTCCATATTCCAGGGAGAGCGGCACTTCAACGGCGTCATAAAAGGGATACGGTTGGCGGGTGGAACTGATGGCGTTGGCGCGAATGCCGGCACTCAACGTCAATGTCGTGCTCTCGCCCAACTCAGCCGGGTTCAATGGGATGTCAGCCGGCAAGGGAAACGCGCCCAGCACGTCCGTTTCTGAATACACCCAGACTTCTTCGATGCGGCTGGTCGGCTCGCCTTGATTCGCTTCGGGAACGAATGCAATCCCTTCAACATGCAAAAAATGCGGTGGACCTTCCCACGGTTCGATGCAACCGGACAATACCGCAATGCAACCGACCGCCCAAAGACAGGCAGACAAGGCACGGATTGCATGGGTATGAATCGTTCTCACGGATTTGGCTTTGAACGGCGTGGCCACAAAAATAATCGGACACACAGCCATTCACCGCCTAAAACGCGCCGTTCTCGGCTTTCGTATGCGAGGTTTCGAACAAAATTTTGGGCTTGTACACAATCGATGTCTATACACGGAATCAACTCGCGCACCTCACGCACCGAGTCGCCCCAGGAACCAGCAAAATCCGGCCAATCGGGATGCGCTCTCCACAGGCATGGCACAGCCCAAATTTGTCATCTTTCAATCGATCTAACGCCCGCAACAGGTCGGCTTTTTGTTGCTCGGCTGTGCGCAAGGCTGCCTCGTTGACGCTCCGGTTGTTGATGGCATCCATCCGGCTGACTCGACCGATGGCATTCTCTGGTGGAATGGGCTTGGTCAATTCCCGGTATTCTTCGATGCGTTCGTCCAGGATTTCGAGCTTATTCGCAACGCGTCGCTCAAACTCCGCCAACTCCGCTTCTGTCCAGTTTGCCATCTCGGTGCTTTTTATCAAGATACAACCCCCAAAAGCACCAAGCAAACCATTGGGATGTGCTACTTTCGCGGCATGAAATTTTTCATCGACACCGCTAACCTCGACCAGATCCGTGAAGCCGAAGCCCTCGGCGTATTGGACGGAGTAACCACCAACCCATCCCTCATGGCCAAAGAAGGCATCACAGGTGATGAAGCCGTCAAGGCCCACTACAAAGCCATCTGCGAAATCGTGGACGGGGACGTCAGTGCCGAAGTCATTTCAACTGAATTTGAAGGGATGATTGCCGAAGGTCAAGCGCTTGCTGCCCTCCACCCCAACATCGTCGTGAAGGTACCCGCCATTGCCGACGGCATCCGTGCCATTCGCTGGTTCACCGACAACGGCATCCGCACGAACTGTACCTTGATCTTCTCTCCTGGCCAGGCCCTGCTCGCCGCCAAAGCGGGCGCTTCTTACGTCAGCCCATTCGTGGGACGCATTGACGACATCAGCTCGGACGGTTTGCAGCTGATTGAGAAAATCCGTGTCATCTATGATAACTACGATTTCGGAACGGAAATCCTCGCAGCCAGCGTGCGCCACACAATGCACATCATCGAATGTGCTGAAATCGGTGCCGACATCATGACCGGCCCACTCAGCGCCATCAAAGGATTACTCAAGCACCCGTTGACCGATAACGGGTTGGCGCAATTCCTCTCCGACCACGCTAAAGCCCAAGGTTGATGCTCCTGCGGATTCACCCGGACAACCCGGATGAACGCCGCTTGGATCAAGCCGTTGCACTCCTCGAACGGGACGGCGTCATCGTCGTGCCGACCGATACCGTCTACAGTTTCGCGTGTGTGCTGGGGTCCGCCAAGGGCTTGGAGCGCATGTCCGCCCTCAAAGGAATCCCGTTGAAAAACGCGCGGTTTAGCATCGCTTGTGCCGATTTGAGCCACCTATCCAGTTACACACGGCCGCTGAGCAACACCATCTTCAAGCTGATGAAGAAAGTGCTTCCGGGGCCCTTCACCTTCATCGTCCCGGCCAACAACAACGTGCCCAAGTGGTTCATGGGCAAGCGAAAAACCATTGGGATCCGGGTTCCCGATAACGGCACACTCCAGGCACTGATTGAGCGCCTCGACCGCCCCCTGGTGGTCAGCTCCGTGCGCGATGAAGACGAAGTCGTCGAGTACACCACCGACCCCGAACTCATCGCCGAACGCTTTGCCAATCAAGTGGATGCCGTGGTCGACAGCGGGTACGGATCGGTAGATGCCTCCACCGTCATCGATTGCACCGATGGGACAGCGGTTGTTGTGCGGGAAGGATTGGGAGCGACCGAGGGACTGCTTTAAGCATCCTGAGCGCGCGACGTCAACATGGGGACGAAGGCAAATTCACCGTGCTCCTGCCGGCTAAACTCTTTCTCGCCGGTACGTTCGAAGGTGAACATGCGCTGGGTATCGCCCTCCCCGACAGGAATGACCAACCGCCCACCCACGGCCAATTGCAGCAACAGCGCCTCGGGAATTTCCGGTGCGCCGCACGTCACAATGATGCCGTCGTACGGGCCAAAAACAGCTTTACCCTTGTACCCATCGCCGTAGAATAGATCGGGCTTCAAGCCCATGGATTTGAGTAACGGTCCTGCCTTATCGAAGAGCAAACGTTGGCGTTCAATCGAATAGACCTTGTACCCCATCGCGCAGAGCACCGCACACTGGTACCCGCTGCCTGTGCCAATCTCCAAGACCTTCGCGTCGGGTTCGAGTTGGAGCAATTCCGTCTGCCGGGCCACGGTGTGCGGCTTGCTGATGGTTTGTCCTGCACCAATCTGAAACGCGGTGTTCTGATACGCAAACTGTTCAAACGCTGACGCCAAGAAAAAGTGACGCGGCACTTGGTCCATGGCGGCGAGAACCGATTCGTCCTCGATGCCCATTTCACGGAGCTCTTGCAGCATTTGCCGGCGTAGCCCTTTGTGTTTGTACTC
>DJYV01000099.1:0-4160 GCA_002448555.1 Flavobacteriales bacterium UBA6969 | reverse complement strand
TCAGCCTTTATTGAACATGGAATGTGAATTGTCCCTTGTGAATGAATTGTTCATCGTTGAATTGCCTGCCGAAGCCGCGCAGCGGAGGGCCGGCAGTACTTTTGCTTTATGACGAAACACTGGTTCACCTGCAAGGTCAAATACGTCCGCCACGATGCCGAAGGCGCCGAAGTAAAAGCCACCGAGTCCTTTGTACTTGATGCTTACAACTACACCGAAGCGGAATCGCGGATGACGGGCATATGCGAGCAAGAGGGAATTCGCCCTTTTGAGATCGTGCAGATTACCAAGTCGAACCTCGTCGAGGTGATTCGTTTCGACGATGCCGACCAGTGGTTCAAGGTTAAAATTGCCCTCACAAGCCTCGATGAAAAGGCTGGAAAAGAAAAAGAATCCTATCAGCACATCTTGCTCTCGGCAACAGATGTTCGGGATGCCTACGACAAGGTGCGCCAGCACATGTCCAAGGTGGGCGTCGGTTTCGTCATTCCTTCCGTGATTTTCCAAAAAATCACCGAAGTATTCCCCCTCGAAGAAGAAGGCGGAAGCCATGCGCTGCATGGAGCTCCAGACCTCGCCGCGGAACCCGAGGCGGTATAAGCCGCATTTACAAACGCATCCACTCCCAAGCGCTGCGATAAAAGCCACGCGCCTCGGCAGCTTCGAACAACTGGGCATAGAATGCATCTTGCCCAACAGTCGCTCCATCCCCGATGACAATCAAATGGTGCTTCGCCCGGGTCATCGCCACGTTCATGCGTCGGTACTCTTTCAGGAAACCGATTTCCCCAGAAGCATTGCTGCGCGTCAACGAAATGAAAACCACGTCACGCTCTTGGCCTTGGAAGGCATCAACGGTCGAACACTCAATCCGGTTGCGCAGGTCCACATCGCCGCTGCAAGCGTCGTCAATGCACCGATTCAAGGCATCGACTTGCGCACGGTACGGAGCAATAACGGCCATAGCGAATGAAGGGTGTGCCTCGGCCACTTCCACCAGGCGTTGAACCAGGAAGCCCGCCTCATCAGGATTGCAGGTACTGCCTGTTGCGGGCTCCATATCCTCGTCAAATCCACAGCCCGCTGTATCGATAAACTGAACGGCGTTACCGGCAGGAGTGGCATCGAATGCACGTGCATCGCAGAGCCTTCCATCGTAAAACAAGTCTGAGGCAAGCTGCATGATGTCCGGTACCATGCGGTATTGATCGGTCAACATGAGGGACGCAGCTGCGTTGTGATCGCCACGCATTGCCCGTTCCAATACGCTTACTTCCAATCCATTCGCACGGGCTTCATCGCTCTTCACAACGGGTGGCAATTGATACGGATCGCCAGCGAGGATGAGGCGTGGTCCGCGTTGCATGGCAATCAACGCAGCAGGAAGCATCGCCTGAGAGGCTTCGTCAATGACCACCCAATCGAACGATTGGCCCTTCAAGTGGTCGTCCGCACAGCCCGTGAGCGTTGCACAAACCACTTGACTCATTCGCACGACGCGTTCCGAGAGGTAAGCCTCCATGGCGTTGGCTTCGGACTCCAGCGATCGGGCCTCGCTCCGTGCCGCATTGCGCTCGGCGCGTTGCGCTGCACCAAAATTTCGGTGGAACGTGTTGACCTGTTTCCACACCTTCTCGGCGCGCTTTCGCATGTCCTTGACTTGCTTGAATTCCGGATCCTTTTCCACGTGGGCATCCAATCCGTATTCCACCACGTCAGCATCCAACCGAACCGGATGGCCGATGCGAACGGGCGTTGTCTCCTGACGAACGCATCCTTTCACGAGCAAATCCACGGCAGCATTGCTTGATGCCGCCAACAAAAGGCGTTCTCCGCGCTCAACAGCGCGCTGGACGAATGCGAGCAACGTGGTGGTTTTGCCCGTGCCCGGAGGTCCATGCAAGATGGTCAATTGCTCAGCCGCTTCTGCCATGGCCACCCAAGTGCGTTGACCGGGGTTTAAGGAAGGGTGGGCGATTGGCTTCGTTTCCACGGGCAATTGGGCGGTGCCCATGCCCAGCAGGCCATTGCGCCTCGAAGCTGCCGAATCGTCTTCGGTGTTGATCCAGTAGCTGAGCGCTTCTGCCATCAATCGGTACGTGCGGTCATCCGCACGTTCATCCAGCGTCCAGCGTTCGTGCAGTGCGGCCGATTCTAAGGGATCTCCGTCCAGAATCACCTCCGCTGTTCCGCCGCGAATCTTGCGTACGATGCCTCGCCAAACGGCCCGCTCATCTGCAGGCAGACCCGCATCATTGGCTTGGTAAAAATGAACGGGCGAGCCGGAGCGAAATGCGTCGTCCAATCCCCCATTCTGGCCTTTTTGCAACGTGAGCTTCACCCGTCCACCAAAGGTGAACTGCTGGGTTTCAATGGTCACTGGCGCCCACGTAAGGCCCTCCGACTTGCGAATGCGGAGGCTTTGCTTTTCGAGCACAGCAGCCAGTCTCCGCTCCTCTTCCCGCTGTTCTTCAACCAGCGCTTGAGCGAGGATTCCGAGTTCTTCGACCACGCTGTTCATGCTCAGCGCACGAGCGTGAAGGAGCCGTTGATGTACTTGAAGCCCGCTCCTTGGTCGATGGTTTGACCGTTGACGTCGTTGATGACCAACTCAGCGTCCACCCGTGCAATGCCCAAGATGTAGAAATAGGTGCCTTCTGCCGCTTCTTCCGGCGCCGGGCTCCACCCTGAGGTTTTGCCGAAATTGTTACTGGTGTAGACGAGCTGTCCCCATCGATTGTAGATGTGGATGGTGCTACCGTCATAACGTGGACTATTCAGCCCATCTACGATGAATGCGTCGTTTTTAGCGTCGTTGTTTGCCGAGATGACATTGGGAATCGTGAGCTCGCAGATATCCTCTTCCAGTGTGAATTGACTTGTGGTGGTCCATGTACAGGGAGCCACCATGGACACGAGCACTTCGTAGTACCCCTCTTCTGTTGCTTGGTACACGGCACCTGAACCCACGCTTTCATCCTGGAAAGTCCACTCATACGTGTAATCCGTCTCCAGCAAGCCTTCGTTCGTGAAATTCAATGCGACCAAGTCCAAAGCATCATTTGGACAAATCAGTTCATTGCCGACCACTGGATTGGGCGGCGGCAAAAAGTCGACCTCGACGTTTTGGGTAACCTCGCAGTTGTCGAGGTCACCCCCGGTCACGGATACCGTCAGGGTCATGACCGTGTCTTGGGTCAACCCATCCACCGTGACGTTGGCTCCGTTGCCACTGACCAAGTCAGCGGGCGTCCAATCGTAGGAGTAATTGAAGCCGGGCTGCTCGTTCAATACATCGCCAAACAATTCCACAGGCGAGCCACAGTATCCGGAAGGCTCAGCAATAGAAACCTCGGGGCCGTCGACCACGGTAACTTCAACCTCGTTGGTGTAGGTGCAGCCGAAATTGTTGGTGGCCGAGTACGTATAAGTACCCGAGTCCACTGCCACAATGGTCACATCATTGCAGTCTTCGCTTTCGTCGTAAATATTCGGCCCGTCCCAGGAAGTGCTGTCGCAATCCATGCCAAATTCGGGCGTAAAGACGACGGGTTCCGGGTACAATTCCGGATCGAAGTTGATGTTCCACTCGAAGATGTAGCCGTCATCAATCGCCCAAGCATCACAAACCTCAACTTGCCATGTTCCATTGAGCGGGCATCCTTCCAACAAGGAAAATGGTTGTGCCGACTCATAAGTTCCTGCAGCCAATTGCCCACCAAAGCCACCATTTTCAGCCCATGTACCATTCGTTGCCAAAGGTGACCAATAGTAATCCCATCCGGTACCCGGACCTGTGCCGTCCAATTGATCGGGAACACCCAAGTTGGTTCCGCCGCCGCCTTGTTGATGCACCGCCATGCTCTGGCCATTCGGGCAGATGAACGTAATGGTCAAATCCCCCATGTAACTGTGCTCGAAATTGATGAAGAAATCCACGATATCGGAATTCGCATTTTCGACGACCGCTCCAGGGGAGAAAGCCGTGAAGGTCAACTCCGCATTGAAGCATTGAGATTGGTCGTCCGGGATGAATAAGCCACCGCCGAAGTCGCCAGAAGGCTCTGAATCGTAGGTCACTCCATTGACCACTCCTTCCAAATCGAAGAGCTGGCCTGAACAAATCGTCGCATCCAAGGAAGTTCCCGTCCAGTCCGGCT
>DJYV01000128.1 GCA_002448555.1 Flavobacteriales bacterium UBA6969 | reverse complement strand
AGCAAGGACCACCGGTGAGCCAACTCCGCTTCATCACCCCGGACTGGATCAACCTGTTGCTTTTGGGACTCGCCTTGATGGCCCACCCGTCCATGCGCGCGTTTTTGAACGCCTTGGACGAGGCCATCTCCGGCGCCTCAGGCATCCTGGTGCAATTCCCGATTTACTTCGGCATCATGGGCATGGTTACGGGGACCGAATTGGGAACGTGGTTGGCCGATGGTTTGGTGGGGGCTACCTCGCGCGCTTGGCTACCCGTTACCTTGTTCACCTCCTCGGGCGTACTCAACGTCTTCGTGCCAAGCGGTGGTGGCCAGTGGGCCGTACAAGGGCCGCTCGTGCTGGAGTCCTGCCAGGCCTTGGGGTTGGACTTGCCCCGCGGCATCATGGCCATGGCATACGGCGACCAATTGACGAATATGCTCCAGCCCTTTTGGGCGCTGCCCCTCCTCGGAATTACCGGACTAAAGGCCCGGGACATCTTGCCCTACACCCTCCTGCTGATGGTGGTTGCCGGAGCGGTGATGTTGGCGGGCATGCTCATGTGGGGCGCTGGATAAAATACTGCGATGAAATCCCAATCCCACCTCCCCGTTTTCCGCGTAGACGCCTTCGTCGCCAAGGGCTTCTTGGGCAACGTGGCGTGCGTCATGCCGTTGACGGAGTGGCTGGACGACGACCAACTGCTGCGCATCGCCGCAGACAACGGCGTTCCGGAGACCGCTTATACGGTCAAATCTGGGAGCGAGTACCAACTGCGCTGGTTCACGCCCGACATCGAAATGGACCTGTGCGGGCACGCGACCCTCGCCGCAGGCCACATCGTCCTCAGCGAATTGGAACCCGACAGCGACTTTGTGGCATTTTCCTCCGTTAGCGGCCCACTGAAGGTGAGCCGGAAAGACGGCAAATACGCCATGCGCCTCCCCTTGCGTGACCCACAGTCCGCCGAGCTCCCGGATGCCATCCGCGATGCGCTCAGCATCCAACCGCTGCAGGTGCTCAAAGCTCGGGATTACGTTCTCGTGTACGATAACCAAGAGGACATCGCCAACATCAACATCGACCGGCCCGTGTTCGATCAAATCAACCTCGGAACTGGCGGTGTCATCGTTACTTCGCCAGGGGCTTCCTGCGACTTTGTTTCGCGGTTTTTCACCCCCCAAGCCACCATCCTAGAAGATCCGGTGACGGGCTCCGCCCATTGCTCCCTCGCTCCCTACTGGGCGAGACAGATGGGTCAAGACCACCTCCACGCCCGGCAACTTTCGGCGGAGGGCGGCGAACTCCATTGCTCGATACGAGGGGAGACGGTCGAAATCGTGGGCGCAGCGCAAACGTCGGAGCGGGGCCACCTCGCGGTGAACTAACCCCGGTGTGCCGTGTTCTTTTGGCATGGCAGCACTCCTCTCCTCCTGGCCCTTGGCCATCGCTACATTTTTGGTCTCAGCCCTGATGATTGGCACCGCGTGTTCAACCCCATCGGCCGAATCAAAATCCCTCCCGCTGGTCATTGATTTCACGACTGATGCCAGTTGGCGACCGCTGAACGACGGCGTCATGGGCGGGCTTTCCGAAGGCCGCATCACCTGGGATGAAGGCATGCATTGGGTGGGGCAAACGCGCTTGGAAAACAACGGAGGCTTCAGTTCTGTGCGAGCTGACTGGGGTGAATACAACCTCGACGGCCTCAGCTCCATCACGATTCGATGCAAGGGCGAAGGCGGCCCGTTCAAGCTCACGATGGAAATGTCTCAACGCTGGTGGATGCCCTACGCGTATGGTTCGTTCGAACCGACGGCGGATTGGCAAGACATCACCATTGACGCCAAAGACCTGACGTGGAGCCAAGCCTTCACCGGCGACATGGAAACCCTGCCCCTCAAGCAAGCGCTCGGCAGCGTCATCCGATTCGGTTTCATGAAATACGACGGAACCGCCCAAGCCTTCGACCTCGAGGTTGCTTCCATTCATTTCGAATAGCCTTCCGCTACCCCACCGAAAGCTTGCCTGCTACTTCCTGCGCTTTGGCCACCAATCCGTGTGCTTCTGAATCCGACGGACCGTGCGCCAACCCCACGGCCATGCGGCGGTAAGGCCTTACACTGGGTTTACCGAAAATCCGGAAATCCGTGCAGGGCATGACTGCATCTGCTGCAATCCGCACGACAGGCGAAGCATCTGCTTGCACCCCTTCAGGCGCCAACACCACGGCACTTGCTCCATTGCGCACGTGGTCAATGGATAAGACCGGAATGCCCAGCACAGCGCGAGCGTGCAATTCGAATTCGGTGAAATTTTGGGTCCCGGCCAAGGTTACCATGCCGGTATCGTGTGGCCGGGGTGACAATTCCGAGAAGTACACCGTGCCGTTGCTCTCAGCAGTCGGGTTTTGGATGAAAAACTCCACCCCCCAAATGCCCGCGCCACGGAGCGATGCCGTCACGGATTCCGCCATGCGCTGGGCTTCTTCCAACAGATGGGGCGCCATGGGCATGGGCTGCCAGCTCTCTTGGTAATCCCCGCGTTCTTGGCGGTGACCGATGGGCGGGCAAAACAACGTCGGCCCATCTTGTTGGGTGAGGGTCAGCAGAGTGATTTCATAATCGAAGTCGATGAACGATTCGACAATGACCTCGGCCAAGTCGCCTCGGGAACCGCTGAGCGCATAGTCCCAAGCGCGTTGGATGTCGTCCTCGGTGCGGATGACCGATTGGCCTTTGCCCGAGCTGGACATGAGTGGTTTCACCACACACGGCATGCCGACAGCCTCGACACCCGTCGCCAATTCTTCATACGACGTGGCGTAACGGTAGGGCGCGGTCTTTAATCCCAATTCCGCTGCCGCCAAATCGCGGATGGCCTTGCGGTTCATGGTAAAGTTGGCCGCACGAGCAGAGGGCACCACGTGTATGCCTTGGGCCTCGTAATCGTAAAAACGCTCCGTCCGAATCGACTCCACTTCCGGCACGATGATGTCCGGCTGGTGTTTCGCGACCACCGCATCCAAGGCCTCCCCTTCGAGCATGTTGATGACTTCGAAGCCGTCGGCTACCTGCATGGCAGGCGCGCCTTCATAGGCGTCCACAGCGATGACCGTTTGGCCGTAACGTTGGAGGGCGATGACCACTTCTTTGCCGAGTTCGCCCGAGCCGAGGAGGAGGATTTTCTTGTGCATGCCGAAAGTTAACCCTGCTGGGCCCGCTTTTCAGCATTTTTGCGACATTCGCCTTATGAAAAAAGTTCTCTGGATAGTCTTGGCGTTGGTCGCCCTCGTTTTCGGTTTTCTCATTTCCCAAGGCCTCTACCGCACCGTTGAAGTGGAGCAAGGTGAGCAAGGTGGATTCATCCTGGTCGGCGTGGTGCACGTGGGACCTTACATGGAAATCGGTGGGGCGTTCGCAAAGGTCAAAACCCAATTCCCTGACGGCGAACTCGCGGGCATCTACTACGACAACCCCGAGTTCGTTCCTGAAGATTCCTTGCGGTCCTTTGCTGGAGTGAAGGTCTCGGCCACAGAAGGATTGGAAGCGATCGCTGCCCACCCTAGATTCCGTTTGGTGGAGATCGAAAAAGGACCTGCTCTGTACACGGAATGGTCCGGAGGGTCCGGAGTAGTGGGCATGATCCTCGGCACCATGAAGGCCTACCCGGCCCTCAAAGCAGCCCGCGAAGGCTTGTGCACGAAAAACAGCATCGCCTTCGAAGAATACAGCGACGCCGGTACGCGGTACGTGATGAAGCTGTGAAGCTTAACGTTCGAAGTAAATCAATCGGGTGACATCGCCTTCACGCGCCTGAACCCGCACGACGTGGTAGCCTGCTGAATAAACGCTGTTAGGCAATTCAAACGGTTGGCCGCCTTGGATGCGTTGGGTCGCCACCAACCGTCCGGACAGGTCCGAAACGCTCACTGTGACCGTTTCGTTGGGGTCCACTCCGAGGATGTTCAGCACGCCCGATGAAGGATTGGGCACGACCTTGATCTCAAAGGACGCATCGAGTTCCGGCTGGCTCATGCTCAGCTCCCCAAATGCTTGGATTTCCCACAGCGAATGGCCCCACTCGGTCGCCCGTTCAATGCCTTCCACTTGGATGTAGCGGGCGTCGACAGCCGGGTAGAACAAATCGTTCCCGCCGTCGGCCTCCGTCTCGTGAACGAGCATCGTCCAATTGACCCCGTCGAGCGAAACGCGCAGCTTGTACTCGCTGGAGTAGGCGGTTTCCCAGGCCAATGCAATGACATCCAAGGTGTAGACATCGAGCAAATCCACCGTGATGGTTTGCGGGTCCGAAAAGGCCGAACTCCACCGCGTAGCGAAGTTACCGTCCACCGCCTTGGCGGCTGGGTATTCCCAGCTCTCGGTACTCGTTGCCGTGACGGGCTTCAGGTAACACAGGTTGGGCACCAATTCCGACGGGTCTTCGACATCCACATCCACCTCGAGGCTGTTGTTGGTTTCGATCAGTTCGTCCCACGCACCTTCACCGTCAACGGTCGCTTGAACGGTGAAGCTGTCAAATGACCCTGGCACCCAGAATGGCGAACCATCGGGGCCCTCGGTTGCACCGAGCAAGATGCACCCCCCCGCACGCAGCGTATCTGTCAAGGTGGACGTACTGCTCACTTGAACGCCGTTCACCGCAAACGTCAATTCCAACGGTGTGCCGGGAAGCGCGTCTCCCGTGCCCGCGTTTTTGACCAACCCGAGGAACAGGACCGAGTCCGTTGGCATAGGGAATCTGGGGTAATGGTAAATCCGCGTCACCTCAAAGTCCGGCGCCGGCGCTGCTTCTTCCAATGTGAATGCCACATTCAGCTCCAAGGCATCGGAGGCACCCCCAACGTGGGCCACGTAATCACCCGATGCTACTGCATAGGCTGCAGTTGCTTCGTCGTAGTAGAACAGCTCGTTGGCCGTGAGTTCAAAGTTGACCGTGGCGGTCTCGCCTGGCTGCAGTTCCACTTTCTCGAAGCCTTTCAACTCCTTTTTGGGCATCCACAC
>DJYV01000049.1:4079-4498 GCA_002448555.1 Flavobacteriales bacterium UBA6969 | reverse complement strand
AAAGCAATCGCCGGGAATCCGACCAGCTCGCCGTATGCATCCGTCTCCCACATCCCCCGGCCATACGTCCCTGCTCGCAGGCGCTGCGGATCGTTGGTGCCGGTGCCAGGATAGAGCTCCAACTCCGTCACGCGAACGGTGGCGGGCAATCCGTTTGAAAAATCCATCCAGGTGGAATCCGAATTGCTCCAGTAGTACACGCCCATGTCCGTCCCCGCGTAGAGGCCACCTGTTCCGGTGGTGTCATATACCAAGGTGTTGATTGGCAACGAAGGCAGATCGCCCTCCAATTCGGTCCAGTCTTCGCCCAGATCCGTGGATTTCCACACCTTGTAATTGAACGAGATGAAGACTGTGCTGTCCTCGCCGTGAACGGTTTCAATGGCCAGCACCGGCTGAGCGCTCAAAGGAAGGTTGTT
>DJYV01000049.1:0-3686 GCA_002448555.1 Flavobacteriales bacterium UBA6969 | reverse complement strand
GCTTCGGTGGCGTACAATCGATTTTGAGCATTGCGGTCGCGGTGCACGACGCGCATGGTGTTCGCGTCATTCCCCCCGAGTTCAGAACTGATTTTTTCCCAAACAATGCTGTCCTTAACGGGATGCTTCACATTCATGGAACGCCACACGTTTAGGAGGCCCACATACATGGTTTCAGAATCCTCAGCGGAGACGGTAAACGGCGTCGACCACGCCCCTCCTTCGTTGATGCCAAGCGTACCGTTGGCCACAATCGTCTGCGACTGGATGCCCGGTCCGGTTCGATAAATGCGCCCGTACTGGGAGCTGGAGAAGAACCACTCGGGGTCATTCGGGTCGTAGATGCACTCAAATCCGTCTCCACCGCTGCCCCGCGACCACTGCACACCGTTGAAGAGGTAGGTGCCGTTGTCTTGGTAGCCGTTCATGGCGTGGTTGCCGTCGAATGGGCTTTGGCCGATTTTGTAAATCTCGCCGGTCACAATCCCATGGCTCATGTCCTGCCATTGGGTGTTGTCCTCGTACCGATAAATGCCCCCGTCGTTAGCCAGCCACACTTCATCCGTGTGGGGGTTGGCCACCAAGGCGTGTTGGTCCACATGCAGGTAGCTGTTTTGCACGTCAATCCACGTCGCACCGGCATCGTCAGAACGCTTCATTCGGATGCCGCCTGCGTACACCCGGTCGACCACCAACGGATCGGCCTCGAGCGCCAAGTCGTACCAGGCCTGACCGCCATCGGTATCACCTGAAGCACTCCATCCCAGGATGTTGGGGCTGTCGCTCATCTCCTCAAAATTCAATCCCGAATCCTCGGATTTGTAGAAAGCCCGGTATTCGTACGTGCCGGCTGAGAGGACGTACACGTTTTCGGGTGCGGCGGGCGTCACAGCAATGACCATGCGCGTGCTCGGCACAATCCCATCGTTGATGTACTCCCAATCTTCACCGGCGTCTATGGAGCGCCAGAAACGGCCTTGACCGGTGCAGTAGATGATATCGGGGTTGGTGGGGTGCACCGCGATGTCTTTGTAATTCTGGGTGTTGTTGGAGACTTGGTACCACGTCTCACCGCCATCCGTCGTTTTGAAAATACCGTTGCTTGTTGAGGCCACCACTTGGTCCCCATTCGCTGGGTGCACAGCAAGGTCTCCCACGACGTACCCGCTGATTCCACTGTTGGCAAATTCCCACGTCAGTCCGCCATCGAGGGACCTCATCACGCCCATACCCGGGCTATCGGAGGCGTCTCGGTCACCGGTTCCGATGTAAACAATTGTCGGGTCGGTCGGGGCAAATGCAATGGCACTGACTCCAAGCGTGGGGAAATCATCGGTGTTGGTTTCCCAATTGGCACCACCGTCGTACGAGCGCCACAGGCCGCCGGCTGGCGCCCCTGCAAAGATGATGGCCGGATCCGTTGGGTGAAAGGCCAATGCGTTCATACGGCCGACACCGCGAATGTTATCCCGGGTGGTGATGTCGTCCAAGGTCGGACCACAGACCTGCCAATTCCCCTCCAGCGATCGGCCTTCCGCTCGCCATTGTTCAATTTGTCGGTGGGCATCCACTGTTTGCTCGCTCGTCAAGGCGTGGCCCTGGTTGTCCGTGCGGCCATCCATTAAATGCAACCACCGTTCAACTTGCTTGTAGCCGGAACCTTTGACGCGTTCTCTGCCTTCCCAGTGCGCCTCAAACAGGGCACGAATTTCATCCGGCGAAGCATCCTGCTGCTGCATCAAAACCGACCAATCCGGATCCTCTGTTGAACCGGACTGTGCAGAAGAAAGCAATGGAATGCTGCAAAGCAGGGCAGCGACTGAAAAACGTTGAAACAGCATCATGGTGGCAGATTTGGCAGAGATTCAAGGGGTAAGTTAGGGGTTCACGCCAAAAGGAAGTGACATTGCGGCGCAAAGGATTCCGCAAAAGACGGGTCAACGGGTCAGAATGGCAGAAAATCGAACGCAAATGGCGCTTGGCTTGAACCTTGCTCTCCTCAAGCAAACAAATCGAACACCATGGCAACTGGAAACATCAATGTCCAAACGGAAAACATTTTTCCAATCATCAAGAAATTCCTGTACAGTGATCACGAGATTTTTCTGAGGGAATTGGTTTCAAACGCGGTCGATGCGACCCAGAAACGCAACACGCTGGCCAAATTGGGCGAAGTGCCCGCCGTTGAAGGAACGACTTCCATCGAGGTGATTCGCGACGAGGCCGCGAAGACGCTGACCATTCGAGACCGCGGCATCGGCATGACCGAGGAGGAAGTGAATAAGTACATCAACCAAATCGCTTTCTCTGGTGCCACAGAATTCCTTGATAAGTACCAAGGCGAAGAAGCCAAAACGGCCATCATCGGCCACTTTGGCCTCGGATTCTATTCGGCCTTCATGGTCGCGAAACAGGTCGATATTGTTACCTGGAGCCAGCGCGAAGACGCCACCCCGGTCAAGTGGAGCTGTGACGGCTCGCCGGAGTACTCCATCGAAGCAGCGGAGAAGGCCGAACGCGGTACAGACATCGTGCTGCACATTGCCGACGACAGCGCAGAATTTCTCGAGGACGCCCGCATCCAAGGCATTTTGACCAAGTACTGCAAGTTCATGCCGGTGGAGATCGTCCACGGAACCAAGTCCGAATGGAACGACGACCCTTCGGGTGAGAAAGACGAAAATGGAAACGTCAAGAAAATCGAATCCACCGTCCCGCGCGTCGTCAATGCCACCACGCCGTTGTGGAGTAAGGCGCCCGCTGACCTGAAGGACGAAGACTACGCGGAATTCTACAAGGACCTGTATCCGATGAATTTCGAGGACCCGCTGTTCCACATTCACCTGAACGTGGACTTCCCTTTCAACCTCACCGGCATTTTGTACTTCCCGCAGTTGAAGAAGGAAATGGAATTGCGCCGGGACAAAATCCACTTGTACTCCAACCAGGTGTTCATCACGGACAACGTAGAGAACATCGTTCCTGATTTCCTCACCCTCCTGCACGGTGTAATTGATTCTCCGGACATTCCATTGAACGTCTCGCGCTCCTACCTCCAAGAAGACGCCAACGTCAAAAAAATCAGCGGCCACATCTCCAAGAAGGTGTCGGACAAGCTGAATTCCATGTTCAAAAAGGACCGTGAGTCGTTCGCGGCCCAGTGGGACGACCTGCGCATCTTCATCGAATACGGCATGCTCACGGATGAGAAGTTCATGGAACGCGCCAAGAAATTCATGCTCTTCAAAGACACCACCGGTGCGTGCATGACCTACGAAGAGTTGATCGAAGCAGTCGGCGAAACGCAGAAGGACAAAAACGGCAAGGTCATCCTCCCCTACACCGCCGATGCAACCAACCAACACGGCTTCATTGCTCCGGCATTGGAGCGTGGGTACAAGGTGCTGGTGATGGAGGGCCCACTGGCTTCCCATATGGTTCAAAAGCTGGAGGAAGCGTACCCGGACGTTCAATTCAAGCGCGTCGATTCGGACGTCATCGACAACCTTATCGAGACGGAAGAAGCCGCAACCAGCGCCCTCGACGAAAAGCAAGAAGAGGAAGTCAAGCCCGTCATTGAAAGCGCCTTCCCCGGCGAATCCTTCAAGGTAAAATTCGTGGCGATGTCCCCCACTGCGGCCCCACTGACCATTACCCGTTCGGAGTTCATGCGCCGCATGAAGGAG